>NZ_JACJFH010000122.1:0-10663 GCF_014164495.1 Pseudoalteromonas sp. SG41-5
ATCGGCAAAATCATTAAGAACACAAAAGTGATCATTATCGCGTAATTTTCGTGATCAAAGCTTAATGAGAATAAGCGATCAAAGTTAATGCCATTGGGTGATCAAAGCTGGTGAGAATATGCAATTCATGTCAATTTCATATAAATTTGCAAAACTAAATGCAAAAGCAATAGAGAACTCGCAGAACTTTAAACACTATATTTCCTCAAAAAAGTATGAGTTCACATCACCCAAAGGAATAATGATTCCCCGATTTTATTGAATAATAAAATTTAAATAACTACCTCAAATGTTTGATTAAACAGCTGTAAAGCGGCTTCAACGCGGGTGATGCCTAAGTCAAACTCAGCCCGGGTTGCTGGGCCGCCTAGGGTGAGGCGAACACCATTTGGATTATCTACTTTTAGGGCTGGAACTTCTGGGATAAAGGAATCTAGCGTCCTTACAATTACCTTATGCGCTTTTAATACGCTGCAAAACTCAAACATATTCTGCGACTGGGATAAGCGAATATATACATTTAAACTGGCAAACTGAGCATCTATCTCATAAGTTTGAAGCAGCTTTTTTATTTGTTCAATACGATAGCGTATCTCATCTGCTAGCTTAGTTTGATTATACGTAAATTCGTTACTTTTAATGGCGCGCATTATTAACTCAAAATTCATTGAGGAAACCGCCCAACACTCACTATGAATTTGTTTTAAAATTGGTTGCTCCCAAAGTCGTGGAGGTAATAAGTAACCGGCTCGTAGTCCGCCTGCAAAATATTTTGAAAAGCTTGAAATATAAAAAACCCGATCCGGTGCTTGTTGCCACAATGGTAATCGCCAATACTCTGGCAAACAGTAATTTACGTCATCTTCAATAATGAAAAAATTATATCGGCGACTCAGCGCCAGTAGGGCATTTAAATTGTTACTGCTATAGCAAATATTGGTTGGATTTTGACAGTTTGGCGTGATGTAAACCGCTTTGATTGTACGCGACTTACACAATGCTTCAATTTGCGCAAGATCAATCCCGTCGCTATGCACGTTTACTTGTGCTAATGAAAGTTTAAGCGAATGACACGCATGGTAAAAACCGGGGTAACACATTGACTCTGCAATGACAGTATCGCCACTTTCACACAAGGTTGCTAACGTAGTGAATATTCCTTGCTGAGCACCTTGGGTAAATATCAACGGATGGTTTAAGCAATCAAAGCCCTTATCCGCTAGCCATTGTTTGAAAAAATGTTGATGTGAGGTAAGTCCATTGAGTTTATAAATCATCACATCTGTTAATGCACTTTGATCCTTTGACAGCGATTGCAGGGCATTGGTCATAACATGTTGTTGCCCCATCATCGGTTGCATGCTTGAAGCAAAGTCTGTGTCGCCCTCAAAATGTCTTAACTCAATAACTTTACTTACAAAGGTACCAGCCCCTAGTTTTGCAGTAACCAACCCTCGTTGCTCAAGTAAAGCATATGCACGAGTTACCGTACCATGTGTAACACTTAGGCTGTCAGCGAGAAGTCGTTGGGCTGGTAATTTTTGCTCAAAACCCAGCATTTTGTTGTCGATAGCATGCTCAATCAAAGCGGCTAATGCGCGATATTTTGGCTGTGTTTTGCACAAACTACTAAATAGAGTGTGATCCGGTTTGTAAATTGTATTCATAACAATAAAAATATTGATGATTTTACATAAGTATGACAATTAATAGTTATTAAACAACTACAATATTGTATCAATACAATTAATTATTATGAATACAGCTACTGTTTTTGAGCTTGCTCCGGCTCTCATTTTATTTTGTTTTGCGGCGTCAATTACGCCTGGGCCTAATAATATTTTGCTTACTCACTCAGGCACACATTTTGGCGTGATCAAAACCCTACCGCACTTATTGGGTATTCGAGTAGGCATGACGATAATGCATTTGGCAATGCTACTAGGATTAGGTAAATTGTTTTTAATACAGCCAAAGCTGCATTTTTTTCTACAGCTTTGTGCCAGTGGTTATATTTTATATTTGGCATACAAGATAGCTAGTAGCTCTCAATTAAAAGGTGATAATGCTCAAGCAAGGCCTTTAAATTTTTTTCAAGGCATGCTTTTTCAGTTGATCAATCCTAAGTCATATGCAGTGTTAATGACACTTTGTACTGCACTTACTTTACCAGGAGGTGCCTATTGGCCTTCTGCAATTTTGGGCGTGATTATTTTTAACCTTGTCGCGGCTTGCTCAGGCTTGTTTTGGGTGAATTTTGGCAAATACATGCGCCAATTTCTAAATAAGCCAAATATCTTTAAACGTTTTAATTGGGTTATGTCACTGTTTCTTGCGGCATCAATTCCTTTAGTTTTTCTTTCCAATGCAAGCATTCAGTAGGGAAATAAAATGAAATTTACTCACCAATTGTCACCACAACAATTTACCCAAGCGTTTGAGTTTTTATCTGAGCGAAGTTATTGGAGTCAAGGCATTAGTCGCGAACGGTTAGAAAAAGCGTTCGCACACTCGCTGTGCTTTGCATTAATTGAAAATAAACAGCTATTGGCATTTGCACGAGTGGTGACTGACCAAGCCACTTTTGCAAATTTACTGGATGTATTTGTGTTAGAGCCATTTAGAGGTCAAGGGCTGGGTAAAAAGCTGATGGATCATGTAATGAGTCACCCTGAATTGCAATCATTACGCCGTTTTACACTGGCAACAAAAGACGCTCATTCACTTTATCAACAATTTGGTTTTCAAAGCCAAGCAAGCCCCAATCTCGCAATGGAAAAGTGTTTAGTTGGCGGGTACTCAACATTATTACAGCGGCAAAATTAAGTATGGATTGAACGTTTTAATGCGTGCAGTTAAATACTTTTATTATTTTACAGCTGAACTCCTTATTCTCTATTTATAGCCGTTTTATTAAAAATGTGAGCACTTTAGAGAGTATCAATAAATAATACTATTACTGGGTTTTTAGAGTCAGTTAATTAGTAAAATGCAAACAATGCTTACGCCAGAAAATGCATTGTACATTCTTGGTGTAATGTTTACCGCCTTGTCCTGAGTTCAGGTTACAGCTTTCATTATTATCATTTCCATATGAACGGCAGTCTACACACTCGTTGTGGGTTGTGCGCCTTACGAACCTATAAACCAGCTCGCTTTGACTTCAAGGGAGTGTCTATATAGCTTATTTTATTTTGACTGGTAAGTGAAATAAGCTAACGCGCCAGAGATATTCAAGTTCCCGTGGAAATATGCGGATAACATTAATTCTGAAAGTGAGATCAAATTTGGTAAAATACTGTGGCAAAAATTCACCTAATCAACTTTACTTTGTTTCGATGATCGTAAGTTGAATGTATGTAAATATTATAAGTTATAGGGTTACAAAAAATTAATTTATCATGTTGTTATTGTTTCTTATTTTAGTGTAATAAAATTTTGAATTTTGATTTATGATTGCGTATAGTAACGTTGTTATTTAGTAGTCAATTTTAATTGGATTTAAAGTTACTATTACCTGCATTATTTTAATACATATAAGTTAAAGGATTAACTATCGATCATGAATTATCTTTTTATATTTTTAACAATTATCACTTCATTTACAACTATGGCTCAAGAAAACCCAAAGGTTTACCATAGCTTTGACTCTGAATTTTCTGCTACTTTGACAGTTGTTCCAGCTGAGGATGAAAATACTTACTATGTAAATTACAATGGCTTTGAACATCATTATGATGGTAATACCTTACTTTATAAAAAATTCAAGAATGACATTGGTGATGGTTATTATTTAAAATTGCTTGGAATGCCGGATGTTAATTTTAAAAATGAAGGTCATAAAACTGTTCGTTCAGGAACATTAGTTTCTTATTCAAGTGTATATCTCGATAATGATACAGTTACAAAAGTTATTTATTCCGGCTTGGCAGATATTGTAAAAGTTAATAAAGTCAAAGAGCAATATCAAGTAAGGCAATTAAATGTTGTTAGTAAAATTGCTGCCAAAAAACTTATTGAAAAATCAGTTAGTTCATTTTCTACAACATGTGAAACGAATATTGAAATCGATATAGATTGGCGACAGTTTGAATCTCAAAAACTAAAAACTAGTCCTGCTAAATTATCGGCTTATATGAATGCATTAGAAAATATTTGTACCATCGACCACGATTATTTGGAGGCTGTACAAGGGATAGAAAAAATTCAGCTTATTCCATCTGTTGTAGCAGATAAGCATCAAGCAAAAATGTCAAACAGTGTGCTGATTATTGAAATTGGTGATGATGTTACTAATTTGCCAGAAACCAGTTATAAACTAATTTACGATATATTTTAATCACTACAAGGAAAGAAAATGAAACATAAAATTTTAGCGGGTATTATTATTACGTTATTTAGTACAGCTTCATATGCATCTATTAAAGACAAAAAGGCTATTAGAGCAGCTGATGCTAGTATTTCAGCAGAGGTTGATAAAGTTAAAGCGGCTTGTGGTAATGCTTCACTAGATGTAAAAGTCGATTGGGAAGATTATAAAAAAATGATCGCCGCGAATAAAGATAAATTAGCTAAAGATAATTATCAAAGCCAGTGGGTTATTGCTCATTCAGGCCAAAGAACTGTTGCAACACTTGAGGCTCTTTCTGCAATTTGTAAAGATGATGTGGATTATAAAGAAGAGATTGCTAAGTTAACTAAAATAAATGTTACAGCTAAAGATGACTTTTCAGACTCTGCAAGTGAGTTCTCATTAGCAGATAACGCTTTAACTGTTGAGACTGGACATAAAATGTCTCGTAATGCTTCTGATTTTGCTAAGAAAATTAAAGCACTTTATTAATTTATAAATTACAGTAATGATTTATGTTAATGTTACACATAGATCATTACTAACCTTATTTTTACCTGTTTAAACACTATAAAACCTCATTGCTTACATTGCCTTATTCTGTTCTAAAAGAGACAATAAACCCACTGTTTTATGCCTTCCCAGTGTATCGTTTTTGATAAATCATTTACGTTATAGTTAACTGCAGAGCACCTAATTTCTTCTCTATTTCTTGGATAATCGGCTTCATTAAACAAAACTCCTTCATACGCTTGTTGTGTTATCTCAAGCAATTGAGCGTCTTCTATTTGCGACAGTAGCTCTTTATGGTTCGCTTTCACTGCAAGTAAGTAATTGGCTTCTTTGCTAACTATTTTTTCTGCAATTGGTTTTTGACATCCATTGTATCAATCGTTACTAAGCACTTTTTATCTCTAGTAATACAAGGCGTTTCGGTAACGATGTTATTTCATTCTATTTTTATCAACAGGGGGTTTTGCCAAAATGACGCTACTTTCTCATGCAAATGCGCTAACTATATAAAGCACATCACATCTATCTGATTGATTACTGTTAATTTAAAATCGAAAAATTCTTATGTTTTAGCGCTTATAATTTGTTGCTCTGTGTATTTAGCTGCAAATTGTATGAGGTTTTAGATTAATCATTTACTAATAGCACTGCACCACTTTGGGTATCGCCTAAGTAATCGTCTTTATTGTAAATCGGGCACTTTGTCATTGACAGGCAACCGCAGCCGATGCAGCCGTCGACTCTGTCGCGTAGGCGCTGCATAAAAGCAATACGTTCATCAAGTTGTGCTTGCCAGTTTTTTGATAATGTTGACCAATCTTCTTTAGTGGGGGTACGTTTATCAGGTAAAGTGGCGAGGGTTTGTTTGATTTCTTCAAGAGTAATGCCCATTGCTTGCGCTGCTTTGATGACCGCCACACGGCGCAGTACATCAGGCTTATAACGGCGTTGGTTGCCGTTGTTCCGCCAGCTGCGGATCAAGCCTTTGGTTTCGTAAAAGTGTAGTGCGGAGACTTTTACGCCGCTGCGTTTAGCTACAAAGCCCACAGTTAAATTAGCTTCAACAAGTTTTTTTTGTTGATCGGTCATAGTTTTCTTCTTTTTTATTAAAAATCAATTTTTAAGGTTGACCTCAATCTTACTTGAGGTTTTATGCTCTTTGCAACCATAAAAAAGGAGAAATAAAATGCAAGAAAAATCAATGCATAACACCGCTATTATTTATTCAAGTGGCCGTAAAAACGGTAATACTACGGCGCAAGTTAATGCCTATAGTAAGCAACAAAGCGGCATTGTTTTTTGCTTAGATGATTATGTTATTTCACCTTATCGCTACGATAAGCAGTATCACAATGATGATTTTTATAATTTGTTTGAAGTGTTACTTCGCTACGAACATTGGGTGTTCGCATCGCCTGTGTACTGGTATAACACCACGCCACAAATGAAAGCATTTATGGATAGGATCACAGATTACATGGATGACGAGGCGTTAAAACCGAAGCTTAGAACTTTACGTCAAAAACAGTTTTCACTATTGTCTAATGCCTCATCTCCCTCTGCGCCAGACGCATTTATAGACATGTTTAAACAAACCTTTAATTATTTAGGAATGACTTTTAAAGCTCATTCACATGTACAGGCTGGTTAAATACGGGTAGGCTAAACAAAAAAGGATGATTTATGAAAACTTCACTTTTAGGCTTTGGCCTTCTTGCAACTAGCTTAACAACGATCGCTGCTGAGCCAACTCCTGTTATCAATGACTTTGGTTATTTTTACAATGTACCAGCTCATGTATCAGACTTAAGCCAAGCGCAGTTTAAAATTGCCTTTGATGTAGGAGATGGCGCTGAAAAAGGCGCGCAAAATAATCATATTAATTCGTTAGCGCGCTTTATCAATATGCATGTTGCCCATGGGGTAAAGCCGGAAAACATCCAGCTAGCTCTCGTTGTACACGGTAGCGCGAGTGTTGATGTGCTGGAAAACAGCGTTTATAAAAGCCGCTTTGATGTTGATAATAAAAACCAGTCTTTGATCACCCAGCTACTTGCTAATAACACGGTTGTGTATGTGTGCGGGCAGTCGGCAATGCATATGAAGGTAGCAGCAGAGCAGCTTATCCCAGGGGTGAAAATGGCGCTTTCTGCAATGACCGCTCATGCGCAGTTACAGCAACAAGGCTACACGCTGAATCCATTTTAAAATGAATATTTTGTGTTTTGGCGACTCTAATACCTTTGGTATTTCTCCTGTTGATGGGAAACGGCTGAGCGAAACTGAACGCTGGCCTACTTTATTAAAGCAGCTGTTGGGCACAGGCTTTGAAGTGATTGAAGCCGGGGAGCCTAATCGTACTTTAGTCAATAATCCCCCGTTTATGGGCGACAAATCGGGCATTAAGTATTTAAAACCGTATTTGGAAGCACATACTGTTGATGTTGTTATTATTCAACTCGGTACTAATGATTTAAAAGCGCGCTTTGACTTAACACCAGAGCAAATTTCGCTGGGCTTAAATCAGTTACTGCTTGAGATAGATAACTTTTATAGTAATACCACTTTACCAAAACGTATTATTATTAGCCCGCCTAAAGTTTATGAAGTTAATCAATATCAACGTATTTATGCTGGTGCTGAAATTAAATCACAACAGTTAGCACAACACTTTGCTGACGTTACAAAATTGCATCGATGTAATTTTTTAGATGCTTATTCGCAAGTAAATCCATGTTCTGATGAAGGGATTCACTTAGCACCAGCTACACATAGCTTACTTGCTGAGCACTTAGTTAGCTTATTGACACAATGAGAAGGTTTTGCTCATCAACTATAGAGAGTATATCGTGATTATTAAACAACCCGCTTTGTATTTTAATATTACTTAAAGCCGCGTATAATGCGCGGCTTATTTTTAGTGTCTGTATGGTGTTTTTTGAAGTCGATATTCAAACAATATGGTGTGGTCTTTATCTTGTTAAGCTTATTAACGGGCTTAATAGGCGCATTTGTTAATCCACTAATGGGTTTGTTTATTGTTGAAGGCTTACAAAGTCCACCTATATATTTGGGTGTGTACACTACAGGTGTCACTTTGATGGGCATTCTTTTTAGCCAATGGTTAGGTGGATTGGCCGATAAGGGCGTGAGCGCTAAAAAGATGTTTATGATTGCGGTCTCTGGCATGGGGATGGCGTTAATCATATTCGCTAACGCAACGTCTTTTTGGCAGGTATTTGCTGCCGGAGTACTCTTGCTTTCAATGGGCAATGCCGCGATACCGCAAGTTATGACTATTGCTCGCCAGTGGGCTGATGAGCAAGATCATATTGATATCACCCAGTTTAATACTCGCCTTAGAGCGGCAATTTCATTTGCATGGGTCGCAGGCCCGCCGCTTGGCTATTTACTTGCATCAGGAGTTGCCTTTAGTCGCTCATTTTATACCGCAGCTACGTTTGCGTTGTTGGCATTAATTTTTGCAATGAAGTTTTTGCCCAGTGTTAATGCTAACGACAGAGCTAAGAAAGCTGAGCCAAATCAGCCGATCAATCAATCATTTTGGGCCTTAGGGGCTGCTATAACCTTTGGTTCAATTGGCAATATTATGTACGCCAGTGCCTTACCGCTTTATACAATAAATGAACTGGGCTTTGCTAATAATATACCTGGAATATTTATGGGCATGGTGGCATTAATCGAGATCCCTGTGATGTTGTATAGCGCAAAGCTCAGTAAACGCATCACTAAAACAGGCTTGTTAGGTTTTGCTTTTAGTTGCGCTATTTTGTTCTATATTGGCGTATTTTTTGCCGATCAAGTATGGCAATTCTTTGTACTGCAAGGTGTAAATGCTATTTTTTATGGGATCTTTGCGGGTATCGGCCTGACTATTTTACAAGAGCAGCTACCATCACGAATTGGTTTTACCTCTGCTTTTTATGGCAATGCCATTAAAGTAGGGGTCATGCTTGGTACTGCCAGTACCGGTTTAATTGCACAGTGGTTTAGTTTTCGTTTTGCCACGCTAGGCTCGCTTATTGCGGCAAGCATTGCTATGACTTTTTTAATAATATTTAGTTATTTAAAGCGCCAAGAGAGCGAGTCGCAAGAGCAGCTTTTTGTTCAAAACGTGATTTAAAAAAGCCGCAGTGTATTAACCACCACGGCTTTGGGTATTGATCCAGAGAGATGAGGGTTAGAATTCGTAGCTTACGCTTAAGCGTGTTGTACGAGGCATAATGTAACGGCCATTGGGGGCGTCAGCATTACGTGGGTCGCCTTCGGTAATACCTTGCTCGTTGGTTAAGTTATCAATTGCTAATTGCAGTTTGATCCCTTCCATTGGCTCAAGGATAAAACCTAAGTCAACTTTTTCGTAGCCATCAAGTGTCACGGTGTTTTCATTATTACCAAAGCGGTCATCCACTGCTGACAAAGTACCATAGAGTGTGGCGTACATGCCGTCTACTTCAAAGTCATAGCTTGGTGTTACACGTACTTGCCATTTAGGTTGGCGCTGTGCTTCTTTGCCTTTATTTTTTGGACTTTTCGTGATTTCTGTTTGTTGTAATGTAGTATTTAAATTAACAGAAAAGCCAGATTCATGATTAAAGTTGTAATCAAGTTCAACACCATACGCTTCGTTGGTTAAGATTTCAGCGGGCACGTCTGGGCGACTTACAAAGGTATCGCCTTTGACTTCGTTGGTAAATAAAGTGGCAAAAAAGTCAGTGCTTTGAGTGATCAGTTTATAGCCAAGTTCAGCTTGAGTGACTTCTTTAATGAGTTTCTCGCCGTCTTGGTGGTATGCGACGTAGTTATCTCTAAAATCATCGAAGTATGGCATTTTATAACCACGGTTAACACGAGCAAATACGCCCATGTCATCATTAATTGAATAGTTTAAACCGGTTGTCCATGAGGTTTTACTCTCATCGTAATCAACGGTTTTATTGATAATACCGTCAAGGCCTTCATCAACACTGTACTGTACATCATGGCTTTCATAACGTAGTCCACCGTCAAGAGTGAGATCTTGGCTTAGCTTGTACTGTGCCGTGGTATAAAAAGCATTAGTGCGTGCATCACCTGATGAATTAATGTCGTAGTTAAAGTCACAGCCTTCGGCGCTTTCATTACAAGTAATATCATTGAGCATTTCACCACCCGCTTCAAGAACATGATAGGCCGTATTGCCTAAGCTCCACCAGTCGTTGGCAGAGGTGCTTGCAGTGTAATAGCCGACAGCAACAGATAGGTCTTCAAATTGCTTTGAAAATGCTAAATCATTAGTAAATGAACTAATTTCTTTGAGTACCACCCAACGACCCACTTGTTGTACGGGTGTATCACTGTCATAAGCTGTGCCTGTCGCGGCGCCTGTTGCAGACTGACCATTATCAGCCACTTCACCTAGTGTTGTTGCGGAGCCTGCGGGCACTAAACCAAGTGTATTAGCATCGCCTTTGGTGATATTAAAGCGGTCTGAAAAACTCCAGCCATTGTCAAATTCAAGTTTAATACTACCGCCAGATACATGGCCATTCCAACCGCGGCCATCGCCAATATCAACTTGGTGCGCGTCATTATTTGGCCCGGTATAAATGGTCGCTTGGCGGTTTAGTGTGCCAAGTTGGGTATATTCAGCATCAATGCCATTAACATTGAGTGGTGTTGGTAAGTACCATGCGCCATGATCGTCTGTTTGGCGAGTGTAGAAATTCATTTCACCGTTTTCGAGTTCTTTGGTGATATTAACCGTAAACTGGCTGCCTTTCTCAGAGGTAAAGCCTG
>NZ_JACJFH010000123.1:0-10641 GCF_014164495.1 Pseudoalteromonas sp. SG41-5
TGTGCATTTTAAAAAGTGGCCAAAATTGGTTAGCTGAAAAATCAGTGGCGTGTGCATAATGATTAAACAAAGTGGCTTTTCATTATTAGAAGTGATGCTGTCAGTTGTTATCGCCGGTATTGCTTTATTAGGGTTGGCAGCAGCTCAGCTCAAATCGCTACAATATGCCACTAACAGTTTTAATTACACTGTATCGCTGGTGCAAGGGCAAAATACTTTAGAGCGTATTTGGCCTCGCTTGTGTGAGTTACAAACGACGAATCCAGCTTTATTCACGGATGCTAACTTTCGTGCCTCTTTAGACCCGCAAATCGATGATTATCAGCTGAGCTTACCTGCGGCGTATGCGCATGATATGCAAATCACAGTTTCATGGGCTGATGAGCGGATCAAGCAACAAGACCCTGCTCAATTAGAAAATCAAATTACCTTAAATGCTAGTTACCCTGAGCTACCAGTTGGGTGTATTTGATGATGGCAATTTATCGTCCGCGAGGTTATACCCTTGTAGAACTGATGGTGGCTCTAGCCGCTGGTTCATTCCTACTAGCTGGAGTTAGCCTTTCATACTCAGCTATTAAAGGCACTATTTCAGTTAGTAAAGAGCTTGAAAATGCGCAAGAAGTAATACGTTACACAAGTAAGGTTTTTACGCGTAGCATTAAACAAACACCAAGCGCACCTTTGGTTGCAGCAGATGGCTCGGCAATTACTGTTACTCAGCCAGCTGGGGTTATCACCTGTAATGGCAGTGTATCAACAGCTGATATAAATGAAGTTTATAGCCTAGTAGGCAATAATTTAATGTGTACATTAGGAGCAGCTCCAGCAGAGCGGTTATTGACGGGAGTCGCCCAGTTGAGTTTTGCAATTGATAATAACATTGTCACTATTCATGTTGGCCCAGAGAATTTACCTGCGCAATTTGAAGACACTATTGCCATTGATATTGCGGTCTCTAATGTTATTTTAAACAATGCTTTTGGTGGTGTGTAATGGCTAAAAAACAAAGTGGTTTTACGCTTGTAACAGTACTTATCCTCACCAGTATGGCGAGTATTGTGGTACTTAATTCATTGCGTGAAAATATTATTCAAGAGCGTATGAGTGGCAATTTTCAAAAGAAAATAAATAGCCGTTTACTCGCTGAAAAAGGTATTTTCGAAGAAGCTAAGTTATTACAGCAAGCTTTTTCAGATGATAAAACCTTAGATATCGATGGCTTGATCGCAGCGACAGGCACAGCATCAGGCCGTGGTTTGATTGGCGAAGATGCAACTTATAATGCCAGTATTAGTAAAAATGCTGCTGGAGAGCTGGAAATCATCAGCTTGGGTGAGCGTTATGGTGGTGATGCACAAAGTAATTTAGTCGCACGGTTTGGATTTACGTCAGGTAAAGGAGGCTCTGTTTTTAAGAACGCAATTGTGGGCTGTGAAGGGGTGTCACTCAGTGCCAGTGGTCGAATTGATAGCTATGACTCAAGTAAAGGGGATTACGATCCTGACAAGGCTGAGGCTGGCGCTGTCATAGGCACGGTTTATAAAGATAAGGATGTTACATTATCAGGTGCTTCAACTATTTGGGGAAGTGTTCATGCGACTGGCAGTATTACTTTTTCCGGCTCATCTCCAATCACAGGCACATTGCGTGCAAATAACCATATTACAATCGATTCGAACTTTACAGTATCGACTGATCCTGTTTTACCCGATGGTTTTCCACTTGATACAGCTGTAGGCGGAGATGTTTTATCGGCGGGAGGGGTTACCTGGAGGCAAGGAAAAATATTAGGCGTAGTTCGAGCAAATAAAGATCTTAACTTCCCTAATAACAGTGCGAGTACTGTGCTAGAAAATAGAAATAATGACGGCTTAGACGTTTTATATGGCGGCAAATTAAACGCAAAAGATTTAGCACCACACCTTGAACAAGGTGGTATTCCTTATTCAGATCCACGTTATAATGTATCACCAAATGTTGAGTTGGTACCTTTTCAAGATCCTGATAATTTTACAGCAGGGCAAACACAGTGCGATTCAATAAATATAACAACGGTTGTTGATGGTCTGGTTGATCCTAGCGCCGAAAATATTATTGTGAAACACGGTAGTTCAACACTAGTCTCTGATAAGCCAGAAACACGTGTTATCTACGAGTTAACGCCTGAGATAGCTCAGTCTAAGATTGAAAATCAAGGTGATTATGTATGGGAAAAGTGGTTAGGCGCACGTCCTGCGACACTTAATTATACGTTAAACACAATTGAGAACGTTGTTGATGTAAAAGTATTAAAAGCAGGTAACTTCTCATTAAATAATGGCATTTTAAAAGTCGCGGGTGGTGATGTAACCTTGATAGTAAATGGTCACTTTATGATGGAAGGCGCTTCAGAGATCCATATAGCACAAGGCAGCAGCTTAAGCCTTTATGTCAACGGTAAAGTAAAATTGAAAGCGTCTCCAGGGTCGATCACAATGAAGCATGGGTTAACCAAAACTGGTAAACCGGTATTCAGTATTTATTCCAGCAATGAACAAGCCAATGGTATTGATATTGATGCTGATGCTAATTTGTATGCAGCCATCTATGCGCCAAAGACTGATGTTAAAGTCGTCGCTAATGGTGGTTTCAGTGGCTCAATTCGGGGCAAAACGGTTTCAGCGTCTGGCAAAGGTGGTATTCACCATGATTCAAATCTAGCAAATATAAGTAGTGGTGGGGGCAGCGTGTCTGACGGCAAATTAGTTTTCCTTGGCTGGTCATATAAAGTACCGGAAAAAACCACTGAAGGGCCCGAAGAAGATCCCCCAGAAGCAACGTTATAAAACCACTTGATAAAACGGCTGGCTGATAAGTTAGCCGTTTTTTGTTAAAAATAATTTCATGTCATTTAAACCTTTTCACTTACATCTCACGTCTAACTATTCAAGAAACTTAAAATTCTGAAAGATCGTATTTCCTGAGTGCTTAGGTATACTCATTTCATAATAATAATCATAAAGGGACAACATCAACGATGTTGATAGATGCAAAACATGCTTTTACACAGCTAAGCGAAGATGCACTTATTAACCGTGTAAAAATCGGTGATCAAAATGCTTATGCTGCACTTTATGAATTACATGTAAAGCGGGTTTATGGATTGTGCTTACGGTTACTCGCAGATCGCGAACATGCCGAAGATGCAACTCAAGAAGTATTTGTGCAGCTGTGGCATAAAATCGCTAGCTTTGAAGGACAGTCACAGTTTTCAACTTGGCTGCACAGTGTCACCAGTAATATTGCGATTAGCTATTTACGTAAACATAAGAATTGGTTGCAAAAAGTAGTGAGCTTCGAGCAAAGCGGTATGGATGAACAAAGCGCAACAGATTGCCAAGGTCTAAATGGACTCGACAAGTTAGTATTACGACTACCTGAGCGAGCTCGTATGGTATTTGTGCTGCACGCCATTGAAGGTTATCGCCATGAAGAGATTGCCACTATGTTAGGAATGGCAGTGGGTTCTAGTAAGTCGCAATTTCATCGCGCCCGTCAGTTATTAAAAGAGTGGTATGAAAATGAGTAAGCCTAATTTTGAAACATTTTTAGCTGAGTCAATCAATAACACTCAGTCAGAGATCTCACCACAAAAAGATTTATGGCCAGGTATCGAAAAAGCATTAACGCATGCTCCTCAGGCGCAAGGTAAAGCTGCGCTGTGGCCTAAATTAGCGGGTGTGGCAGCATGCTCAGTGGCGGCTTTATTAACCGTGCAGTTGCTGTTTTCCGGCTCTGAGCCTGCGACAAGTGTGGTGATGAGTGACTATTTTACCCAGCAAAAACAAACCTTGTTGGTGCAATATCAAAATCAGCCTGCATTGACAGATAACTGGCAACAGCAATTAACAGAATTAGAGGACGCTGAGCGGGCAATAAAGCAAGCACTCGACAATGAGCCTGAGAATCCAGCGTTATTAAAAATGCTCGCACAGGTTTATCAGCAGCAATTAGATCTAATCAATAAGGTGCATGCACCGAAGTGGCAACAAATTTAGGAGTATCAACCATGAAAACATTACTATTAGCACTAACTTTATTGCCGTTTTTCGCCTCTGCTGGTGAGAAAATCAATGAACAAATTGAGGTGCCCGCTAATAAGCGTATTTTTATAGATAACCAACGCGGTGATGTACGTATTGAGGGCTGGGATAAATCACAATTACAGATCACCGGTGAGCTTGATGATAAAGCACAAGGATATCGTTTAGAAGTGGCAGGGGACCGTATCGAATTTATCGTTAAAATGCCGCGTAACAATAATAACGGTTGGAATAGTGGCGATGGTTCTCAGTTAGTTATTTATATGCCAAATAGCAGCGAACTTGAATTTACCGGTGTTAACGCCACTATCAGTGCTAAAAATTTGATCGCCGGGGCTGATATTGATGTCGTTAATGGTGATATTAACTTACAAAACATCAGTGGCAATATTACTGTGGATACCGTTAATGGTGATGTCAGTGCGATAGGCTTAAAAGGTGATATACGCTATGAAACCGTAAACGGCGAAATTAATGACAAAGACTCACAAGGCACGCTGCGCTTTACTGCTGTCAATGGTGATATTAAATCCAAAACAGCAGCTCAAGAAGTTCGCTTAGAGAATGTTAATGGCGATATCGACTTTGCTTTTCAGGCATTAAAAAGCTTACGTATTAGCACGGTAAATGGTGAGAGTGAAATACATATTAATGAGTTACTAAAAGGTGCGCAAATTACTTATGAATCTGTTAGTGGCGATGCCGATTTTTACTTCCCGACGGATGTTTCTGCGCGGTTTGAAATTGAAGCGCATGCCAATGGTAAAATTATTAATGAGTTGAGTGACGATAAAGTTAAAAAAGCGAAATATGGGCCATCAAGTGAATTGGAGTTTGCGGTTAATGGTGGTGATGCTGATATTGAAATAGACACTATCAGTGGGCGCATAGAATTACGTAAGCAAAAGTAATCTCCCGTAGCAAAGTAGGAAAAGAAATCCTGCTTTGCTCTTTGCACAACGTAGCCAAGTAGATAGAATAGAGGCCATTCATTGTTAGTATTGCGAAGTTATGGCTAAACCAGATAAACAAGTCGACACTCTTAAAGTTCCTCCTCATTCCATTGAAGCAGAGCAATCTGTTTTAGGTGGCTTAATGCTTGATAATCAAGCCTTTGACCGTGTTGCCGAGTTGGTAGTTTCGCAAGATTTCTATACACGTACCCATAAGCTTATTTTTGAAGCCATGGTCGAGCTTGCTGAAATAGGCGATCCAATCGATTTGATCACCATATCTGAGAGCTTAGAGAAAAAGAATTTACTCAGTGGTATCGGTGGTTTTGCTTATTTAGCTGAAATTGCTAAAAATACGCCAAGTGCGGCGAACATCGACGCCTATGCGAATATCGTACGCGAACGTGCTGTGGTACGTGAAATGATTGGCGTTGCCAATGAAATAGCCGAAGCAGGTTTCAATCCGGAAGGGCGCACCAGCCACGATTTACTCGACTTTGCAGAGAGTAAAGTGTTTAAAATTGCTGAGCAGCGGACAAAAAGTAACGATGGTCCGCAAAGTATTCACAGCATCTTAGAAAAAACAGTCGATAAAATCGAAGAGTTGTATCAGTCGCCACAAGATGGTGTGACGGGGGTAAGTACCGGTTATGCCGATCTAGATAAAATGACCACTGGTTTGCAGCCATCAGATTTAATCATTGTGGCCGCCCGTCCGTCGATGGGTAAAACCACATTTGCGATGAACTTAGCTGAACATGCCGCAATGACACAAGATAAGCCTGTGCTTATTTACTCATTAGAAATGCCCTCGGAGCAGATTATGATGAGGATGTTGGCATCCCTTGGTCGAATTAATCAGACCAAAGTGCGCACCGGTCAATTGGATGATGACGATTGGGCGCGTCTTTCATCAACCATGGGGCTACTGATGGAAAAAGGAAAGATGTATGTTGATGATGCATCAGGTCTAACTCCAACAGATGTTCGCTCACGTGCGCGTCGTATTGCTCGTGATCACGGTGGGATAAGTATGATCATGGTCGATTACTTGCAGCTAATGCGCGTTCCCAGCCTCTCTGATAACCGTACTTTAGAAATTGCTGAAATCTCACGGTCACTTAAATCATTAGCAAAAGAACTCCAATGCCCAGTCGTAGCACTGTCGCAGCTAAACCGTACTCTAGAGCAGCGTGCCGATAAACGCCCAATTAACTCCGACTTACGTGAATCAGGCTCTATCGAGCAGGATGCCGATTTAATCATGTTTATCTACCGCGACGAAGTATATAACGAAGACAGTACTGAGAAAGGGATTGCTGAAATTATCATAGGTAAACAACGTAATGGTCCAATTGGTAAAGTACGTTTAACTTTCCAAGGTCAGTTCTCGCGTTTTGATAATTACGCCGGACCTGCTGTAGATGATGATTACTAATGCGTTTAGCTATTGCCGAAATTAACTTACAAGCACTTGCTCATAATTTAGCGCAAGTGCGACAGTTTGCGCCTAATAGTAAAGTTATGGCGGTATTAAAAGCCAATGCTTATGGTCATGGTTTAGTAAAAATAGCGCAGCACCTTAATGATGCCGACGCATTTGCAGTGGCACGAATAGATGAAGCGCTCGCACTGCGGGCGGGTGGGCTGACCAAGCCTATTGTGTTGCTGGAAGGTTTTTTCCATCAAGATGATTTGCCGATTTTATTAGCCAATAACTTTCAAACCATTATCCATGATGAAAACCAGCTCAGAGCACTTGAAAATGCAAAGCTCGATGAACCAATTAGTTGCTGGTTAAAAATCAATACCGGTATGCATCGTTTAGGGATTGCACCAACGCAGTTGAGTGATTTTTATCAGCGCTTGCAAGCGACGAATAACGCTAAAGATACAATCAATTTAATGACGCATTTTTCCAGTGCCGATGATGTTAATGATCCCAAAACAGCTGAGCAAATTGCTTTGTTTGATTCATTAGTGCAAGGCAAACAACAAGCACATTGTTTAGCAAATTCGGCTGGTATTATAGCTTGGCCTGCAGGTCATGGCGACTGGGTGCGTCCAGGCTTGATGATGTATGGTGTATCACCAATGCTTAACACTTCTGGCAAAGACCATCAGCTGAAGCCGGTGATGCGCTTAACCACTAAGGTCATTGCAATTCGCGATGTTGATGCCGCGCAAGGTGTTGGTTATGGTGGCTGTTGGCAAAGTGCTCAGCCGACTAAGCTTGCAGTGGTTGCCATGGGCTATGGTGATGGTTATCCGCGCCATGCTAGACATGGCACACCTGTAGTGATTGCTGGCAAACGTTATGGTATTGCTGGCAACATCTCTATGGATATGATCAGTGTTGATATTGGTGAAAATGCTGATGACATCAAAGTAGGCGATGAGGTGGTGATGTGGGGCCCAGAATTACCCGTTGAAGAAATCGCCCAATGTGCCACCACAATCCCTTACGAGTTAGTCTGTAATATTACCCCACGGGTAAGCTATGAATATTTAGAGTAATGCTAAGCGTTACTCTTTGATAAAATACACATCGCTAAAACCCATGCGAGCAAACTCTTCATCACGAAAATTACGCACTGCCGCAGAGCCTTTTGAAGTCATAGCAATTTGCTGTTCCATCTTTAAATAATTTGTTAAATCAATCCCTTCAGCCGCAGCAATAGCCTGATACATATCGCGATATTTATCTTTTGCAAAATTAATTTCGCGAGGCTGATTTTTAAATTTGTACGTAATGCGTCGTGCCATGAGTCACTCATAAAATAATTTAATTGCGTTAATTTTACACCTTCTTCGACATCCGCTCTACCTTTGAATGACTTGTAGCTTAGCTCAAGTTACAATAACGGCCATATTTTTAAATAAACCAAGGAATTGTCATGAAATTATCTGTAGAGATCAGTAAGTACCCACTTCATCAAGATTATATCCCATTTATTAAGGGGTTTATTGATCGCTTAAATGAATATGACGATTTAAAAGTAATAACAAATACCTTGTCGACGCAAATTTTTGGTGATTACGATTTAGTAATGTCTGTGCTTAGTACTGAGATAAAGCGTTCATACGAAGAGTTTGGCAAAGCTATTTTTGTTTGTAAATTCCTCAATGGTGATCTCTCTCCCCAATAGCAGCTAAAGCCTTAGTGGATCAATTATGGAATTTATTACAGAAACTCTCGCAGGGTTTACTGCAATGTCGCACTGGGAATATATCGCAGTGGCGCTCTCTATGGCATATTTGCTATTAGCAATAAAAGAAAACCTGTGGTGTTGGCCTGCAGCATTTTTTAGCACCCTTATTTATACCATAATGTATTGGAATGGTGCTTTATTAATGGAATCGCTATTGCATTTTTACTATATGTATATGGCGGTTTATGGATGGGTAATATGGCGAAAAGGCGACGCTAATAAACATCAATTAGTGATCACCTCATGGCGCTTGCATCAACACTTATTCATCATTATTGCGACTTCGATTGTGGCATTAATATTTGGTTATGTGATGAACAATCATACCCATGCAGACTTTGCTTATTTAGATAGTTTTACAACCTGTTTTGCTGTTGTTACAACGTATTTAGTCGCAAAAAAAGTACTGGAAAATTGGCTGTATTGGATTGTTATTGATGCGGCTTCGATGTACTTGTATTACGAGAAAGGCTACTACCCAACATTAGCGCTGTTTATTTTTTACACCATAATGGCAGCATGGGGGTTTAAAACCTGGTATGAAGAGTACGAGCAAAATCAAGCTAAGCCTTTGGCGCAATTATAAGAAGCAGTATGACAGGTAAAGAAATTAGCGGCATTTTTGCCGCTTTTGATCCACAACTAAAGGTATTGAGCAATGAGCGGCTATTTAGCGGTTTAAGTAACGATAACTTTTTAGTGCGTACTGCACAGCAGGCTTTTTTATTAAAGTGCTATCGCGAGCATTGGCCAGTGCAGGGCTTGGCAGCACAAACTGTATTTGCGCAGCAGCAGGTATGCCCTAAACCACTGTGGACTGATGAAGTTAACAAGCTGGCGATTTTTGAATACCTAGAGGGGGATATTGCACAAGGGGATTACACTTTAGAGTTGCTGCAAAAGTTGATTGCTTTTCATTGCCATGATGTTGTTACTGAGGCGATGGATATAAAGTATGAGCTGGATTTTTATAAAAAAACTCGCTTATATCAGCAATATCAAGCAAGCGTTGAGGATGCATTAAAGCAAATCGCGTTATTACCCCGTGATGAAGGTTTTTGCCATAATGATTTAGTAAAAGAAAACATTATTGTGAATAGCCAAGGCATGTTTTTAATTGATTTTGAGTACGCTAAAAGTAATGACGTATACTTCGATTTAGCAGCACTGACTGTTAGTTTTGCGTTGAATGATAAGCAAAAAAATAGCTTACTTTCAAACTACCAACAGCAATTGCCTGCTATTCAAAAATTTCACAATTCACTGCAAAAGCTTGAATGCTATCAGTTGGTGTTTTTAGTGTTGTGTATTTGTTGGTATAGCGCACGCTCAGTCGATAATAAAGTGACTGAGTTGCGTACGCAGTTGGATTGTTTGATTAGCTCAATGGAGTATCGTTAAAGACCACCAAAACGCGCCGCAAGTTCTTTGTATTTTGCAACTTCATCTGCATCAAATAGTGGTTCGCCGTTTTCATCAACAGATTTCGATATTAATAAACTTTCCCGGGCAAGACGCTTTACACGTTCAACTTTAACCCCTAAAAACTCCGCTACTTGCTCGGTTGACATTAAACTCATAGATACTTCCTCATGTTAAACCTTTTACAAGCGCCTTAAAAGTCGTTAAACGGGCATTTATATGTTGCAAAATGGTTAGTGATTTTTATTAAGTATAATTTAATAGCTGTTTTTTGCTTGCTTGTGAAGTAATTTATTATAATTTGCTGAATTAATAAGCATCTAAGCGATAGAAGCTAGCATTTAATTGCATATGCCTTTATTATTGCTCGGCCTAAGCACTGATATCGCGAGTTGGTGTGGTGGCACAAATGTGCTCTCGTGGTGAAATGGATATCACGTGGCCCTCCGGAGGCTGAGTTGTAGGTTCGATCCCTACCGAGAGCGCCATTTGCAATAATGCCCAGCCTTTCATCAAAGGCAATCAATAATAACTCTCTATCTTACTCCACAGTGTTTGCCCTCAATCACACTCTTTTAGTACTCATGATGTAAATAAACCCCTACCAATATTTAGAATTAATTAAATTGCACAAGTGGTAAAACTGACAACTGGACTATACTCATAATTCATTATCTTAGGGAATTGTATTATGCACTACAGCTCGCCTCCAATAAAAATGGTGGGATTACCGTTTCATGTCATTTTGTATACTAAGTAAGTCTAGCACAGTTGTTATTAGGCAATGCCTGTGAGTGTTGTGTTAAATGAGCTCTTTAGCAAAGAGTACTCTGGAGATTGAATGATACCAATCTGCCAAATTATGTGATCTAATTAGCACACTGATACTTATCTACTTTTACTAAATTGAACTTAGAAAAATCCAAGCAACTTTTAGCTTTATCACGTAAAGAGCCTAATGCGAGAAAG
>NZ_JACJFH010000124.1:0-10016 GCF_014164495.1 Pseudoalteromonas sp. SG41-5
CGATAATGTTGCGCCACTGCTCAAGGCTACGCATTTTTCTCATGGCTATCTCCTAATTGAAATTAAGAAATAGTTTAATCGGTTTGACGAGTTACTGGCAGGTGCACTTTGCTAGACGCTTACAAAGCGTTCTTTTAAGTAGGTATCTAAAAAGTTTAGATACGCGTTGGAGGCACTGATACGGTTTTCTTTTTTGCTAAAACCATGACCTTCATCGTCAAATAATACATATTCGACCGGTACGCCATTGGCTTTCACTGCGGCAACTAACTCATCACTTTCTATCTGTAATACGCGCGGATCGTTGGCGCCTTGAATAACCATTAATGGTTTGGTGATATTCTTAGCATGGAATAGCGGTGAGATTGCACGATGACGCTCGCCGTCCGTTGCAGGGTCGCCCATTTCATCGTACAACGCTTTTTTAAAGCTTTCCCACCACGGTGGAATTGAGTTGAGCGTTCTTACCCAGTTGGTGACACCAAAAATATTAATGCCCACTTTGAATTCTTCAGGCTCAAAAGCAAGCGCTGCTGCGGTCATGAAGCCACCGTAGCTGCCACCTATGATACCGATTTTTTCTGCATCGACCCAATCTAAACTTTGTAAGTGTTTTTTACCGTAAACAATGTCTTGTAAGTCGTCGGTGCCGTGTTTTTTATCATCTAAATGAAAAAAGGTTTTACCATAGCCTGAACTGCCACGGTTATTAACCGCAAAAATAGCATAGCCATGATTGACTAAATGTTGTTGCATTGCACTGTAACCAGTGCGGCTTTGGCCACCTGGGCCACCGTGCACCCAAATTAGCGCTGGCACTTTATTATTGCTACTGGCTTGCTTGGGTTTATAAAGTACGCCGGGTATCTCTAAACCGTCAAAGCTTTTAAAGCGCACTATGGTACTTTCAACTAAATCATTTTGATCTATCTCTTTGCTTAAAGTATTACTTAATTGCTGTGCCTTATCACTACCCACTTGCCAGACAAACAGGTTACTTGGCGAGGTATCTGAATTTAAGTAAAACGCCATGCTTTTTTCATCTGCAGAAAAGTTAACACCACGTAAGTTACCTGCGGGTAACTGAGGCATCGCAATCTCTTTGTCTGACTGGGTATCAATCACCGTGACTTTAGTGCTGGCATCGGCATTGACACCGCTGACTTGATAACGCCCTGATTTAGAAAAATAAATGAAGCTGACATCCCAATTATCTTTTAATACAGGGCTATGCTCCTCTGAGGCCAACTCATAACGCCACACTTGTGAAAACTCGCCTTTAGCATCCGTTGAGTAGTATAAGTATTTACTATCAACAGAGAAGGTTTCAGGCGTGTATTGAGCTGGTGTATTGTGTTTTGAAATTAGCTGTGGTTTGAGGGTCTTTTTATAGGTATCGAGAATAAATGTGTCGCTGTCTTTATTGGTGTTATTTTTAGATAGCGCGATATAGCGGCCATCGGGGCTGATTGCTCCGACATCTAAACCAAGCGTATTTTGATAAACAGGGGTGATTTTATAGGTTTTACTATCAACGCGGTATAAGTCCATAAATTTAGCATCGCGCTGGTTACTAGTAATAAAAAACTCGCTGCTATCTTCTGTAAATCCTGCAAAGCTTGCGCGGGTTTCATCGCCGGGGGTTAAATCTGTTATTGACCCGTCAAGTTCACGGACGTAGACGTGAAAGCGCTCATTGCCGCCAGAATCTTTGGTAAAGAGGACCCTTTCATCATTTGGGAAGTAACGGACAGGGTAGGTGCTATCCTGAAAATTGGTTAAGCGGGTTTTGTTGCCTGTTTTTGCATCTACTTCATACAAGCTGTAAATACCACTTTCATCAGAGCTTACCAGTACTTTATCGCCATTGGGTGAAAAGCTACTGCCCATAATTGCGGTGGTATCAAAGAAGGTTTTAGCATTATAGGTGCTAACTTGCTGAGTTTGCTGCGACTGTACTGTGGTGACGGCTGTTGTTGAGGTTGATTGGCTACAACCGCTCAAGGCAATACTGATTGCACAGGCGAGTGCGGCAAATTGCAATTTTTTGTTCATAGTACATTCCTTGGTTTATTGTTATCTAATCATATTTTTACCGGTTTTAGTGTTGCCCTAACCCTATTTTAACGCAAGTTTTTAGCTGATTTTAACTGCAACAAAGTGTTACAAAGCCTGTATCGTTAAAAATACAGCCTACGTTATAATACTCACTCATATAAAAGGCTCTCTCATATAAAAGGAAAGTGATGATTGAAGTTAGTGGTTTACACAAGCAATTTGCCCAAAACATCCTATATAAAGATTATCGCATCAGCTTTACATCACCGAGGGTATGTATTGAAGCGCCGAACGGTCAAGGTAAAACCACGCTGCTAATGATGCTTGCTGGACTTGAGCAACCACAAAGTGGACAGATATTATTTGCAGGCAAGGTGTTGTCTGAGCCTTATAAACAGGTAGCAATTGCCAGTGATCGCATCGCGCTGCCTGAGTTTTTAACCGCGAAACAAATTATCAATTTAACGGTTAGCAGTTTAGGCTGCGATTGGCCGACAGCGCTTATCAGCGGCTTTAATTTTTCAGATTTTTTATCGACTCGTTTTGATGCGTTGTCATCGGGTAATCAAAAAAAGTGCCAATTAATTTTAGCGTTAATGCGCGGTGCGCCGTATTTGTTACTAGATGAGCCCAGTACGGCACTTGATCAAGCCAGCATTATATATTTACTTGGTTTACTAGATAATTATTTAGCAGATAAAGCGCATGGGCAAATCATTATCACTTGCCATGAGCCGGCGCCGTTTATCGAGCATGGCTTTGAGTGTGTCCCCTTATGAGCAAGCTAGGTATTAAGCTTGAGATTGCACAATATCGCTCATTTATGCAGTATCGTTATCAGGCCTATAAAATTGAGCTGGCACAACTACTACAGCAACTTAAAAACTTCGGCTTATTATTTTTAGTGGTACTTGGCTCAGCCATGCTTGGAATGATTTTGCTGTTATTTTTAGGTCTGGGCAAAATCATCGACAGCATAGATGCGCCGCAATATGGCGCTCAAATGGCGTGGCTGTATCTATTACTGCAAAGCGTGATGCTCAGTGCAATGAAATCAGCCATTCAAAATAGTCAGCAGCGGCTCTTTCAACGCACTATTGTAAGGTCAAACTGGCTTAAGTTAATGGATATAAAACTATTGCTTTTAAGCAATGGCTGGTTGCTAGCAAGTGCTGTAATTGCGCTGGATTTAAACTATTCACAGTGGCTACGAGCACCCCATTTTGTGCTGTTTATGTTACAGCAGTTTAGCCTCGGTGTACTGTGTTTGTACAAGCCAAGAGCATTAATATATGGCTTAGTATTTACTGCTATTTTAGTCTTGCTACCGATTAATATAGCGCCGTTAGCCTATCACTGTGGCTTTATTATATTATTTGCGCTGAGCATGTTGTTGCCAGCATTTTCGCTGAGCGACCGGTTATCGGTCAATGCATTATCTACTTTTTGGCTGAGCTTTTTTATGCAACATAGCAGGGTACTAGTATGGCGAGTGGCTTTATTGTTGTGTGTATTTATGGCAATCACTACTTTGCTCAATGAGCGTGCTGATTTAGAGGCTATATTTAGTGTGATAGCCGCCGCTTTTATGGTGTTGTTTACCAGCTCACTGCAATTTGATTGTGGCAAGCTACATGATAAGTACCAGCTATTTTTTCAAGCAAATAACCAATCGCGGCTGTTTTTTATCAGCCAATTTATGCCAAGTTGCTTGTTCTTTTTGATAACACTTAGCAGCTATCTGTTGTTTGTCGCTCAAATAGAGTGGCTATTACTGAGCCTGAGTGTTGGCTGGGGTACATTACAATTATATATAGCACAAAAAAAACCAGCGCATTATGCGCTGGTTTGGATGATCACAACAGGCGGGCTGTTGGCTGTGTTAACTTAATATGTTAAGCAGCATTCGCCTTTTTTGCCGTGTTATTACGTGCAGCTTTGCCTGCTAATAAATCTGCAGGGTCAAAGTCGTCAACGTTAATAACATCTAAACGTGCTTTTTCAACGCTTGCTAGCTGATCAGCCTCTGCTTGCGTTAAAATACCCGCTTCAAGTCCCATCTGAGCAACTTTATCAAGCTGGAAGAAAGGCAGTTTAACGCCTTTTTCACGACATACCTTATCAAATAAAGGTTCAACAGCTAGCACGTCTTTAAGCGTTTGCTCTTGACGACCAACTAAGTTAAGTGGTTCATTTGTTAAGTATACGTAGCTTGCTAAACGGTTACGTGTTTCGCTAGGTACTTGTAAAATTTGTGCTAATTTATGCTCAAGTTTATCAGTCGGTTTACGAACTGGACGACCGAACGGGAACAACATCAACTTAAGTGCTGCACGAAGCGGAGCTGATGGCATATTGTTAATTAAATCAGCAAGTGCACGTTGACAGTGGTAAAGGTGATCTTGACAGCTCCATTGTACAAGCGGTAAATCTTCTTTTTTACGGCCTTCATCGTTATAACGTTTCAGCGTTGCAGACACTAAATAAAGGTAACTAAGCAAATCACCTAAACGAGCGGAAATACGCTCTTTACGTTTTAGTGAGCCACCAAATACAGCCATGCTAATGTCAGACATCAATGCAAGTGACGCACTAAAGCGTGACGCAGTACGGTAAAACTCAGCTGTTTCGTCTTTAAATGGCGTAGTTGCAAAACGGGCTCCGGTAAAGCTCATCCACTTAGTACGTACAAGGTTAGACATAGTAAAGCCGATGTGGCCCATTAACGCTTTATCAAATACCGCTAGCGCTTCTTCACGATCTTCGATTGCGCAGGCACCCAATTCAGTCAGTACAAATGGATGGCAGCGAATGGCACCTTGACCGTAAATAATCATATTACGGGTCAAGATATTTGCACCTTCAACAGTGATGGCAATTGGTGCACCTTGATAGCCACGACCTAAATAGTTATTTGGCCCAAGCATAATACCTTTACCGCCGTGAACATCCATTGCATGATTGGTTGAATCACGCATTTGCTCGGTCAAATGGTATTTAATGATTGCCGAAACAACCGATGGCTTTTCGCCTAAATCAACCGCACCAGTTGACATGCTAACAGCCGCATCTGAGCTGTACGCATAACCTGCTAGTTTTGCTAGTGACTCTTCAACACCTTCCATTTGGCCAATAGGTAAACGGAATTGACGACGAATACGGCTGTATGCACCACTTGCAAGTGCAATTGTTTTAATACCACCCGTTGAGTTTGACGGCAATGTAATAGCACGACCAACCGATAAACATTCAACCAGCATGCGCCAGCCTTGGCCGGCCATTTCTGGTCCACCAATAATGTAATCAAGCGGTACGAAAATGTCTTTACCACGAGTAGGACCATTCTGAAATGGTACATTTAGCGGGAAATGACGACGACCAATTTCAACACCTGGCATGTCTGTAGGAATAAGTGCACAAGTAATACCTGGCTCTTTAACATCGCTTAGTAGACCATCTGGGTCTTGTAGTTTAAACGCCAGACCTAATACTGTCGCAACAGGCGCTAGCGTAATATAACGTTTGTTCCATGTTAGGCTAAGACCAATGACTTCTTCGCCTTCCCACATACCTTTACATACCACACCATAATCTGGAATGGCGCTGGCATCAGAGCCTGCTTCTGGTGAAGTTAAGGCAAAGCATGGGATCTCTTGACCACTAGCAAGGCGAGGTAAGTAATGATCTTTTTGTTCTTTAGTACCATAGTGCTGTAACAATTCGCCCGGACCTAATGAATTAGGAACGCCTACAATTGATGAAAGCAGGGTAGATTTACTGGTTAACTTTTGCAGTACACACGATTGTGCAAAGGCAGAAAATTGCAGGCCGCCATATTCTTTTTTAATGATCATGGCAAAGAATTTATTATCTTTTAGGTATTGCCAAACATCTTGTGGTAAATCGGTTAACTCATGAGTTGCTTCCCAGTCGTCCAACATACTACATACCACCTCAACTGGACCATCGATAAAGGCTTGCTCTTCGATTGTCAATTTAGGCATTGGGTATTGGTGTAATTTGTTCCAATCAGGACGGCCGCAAAAAAGATCGGCTTCCCACCATGTTGTACCCGCATCAATGGCTGATTTTTCAGTTTCAGACATAGTTGGAGTAACTTTTTTAAACATGGCAAAAATAGGTTTAATAATATATTGCTGACGAATGCCAGTAACAGACAATGGCACTGCAATGATCAAGAAGATCAACCAGCTAATTGCGCCAAATGCACCTGCAAAGGTACCAATGACAAGTGTTGCGATGGAAACGCCAAGGGCAGTATTCCAGCTCGCTCTGTGGTAACTCGCGATGCTGAGCAGCACGATTAAACCAAGTGTAAATATGAGTGTCATGTATTCAATCCTTAATAGAGGTCAGACCACCTTTAGTTAGAGTAGCGCTAGAGTGAATAATTATCAAGTAGCTTAGTGAAAATATCAGTGACTGTTAATTTGTAATCTGTGCACATCAGCATACGGATAAATGTGTGATTCGTCAGTATGATTTATTTGAGAAAAAATTAAGCTGTTTTCTTGCTTGCCTTGCCCTTGCTTATGTTTAACAATGCCGCTAAGGCCTAAGTTACGGGTTTACGCTTTTTAAAAAGCAGTATTTTAAAAGTATAAAAATTTTTGAAAGGTTAATTTATTTTATGTGTGAGTTGCTTGGCATGTCGGCGAATGTGCCTACAGATATTTGTTTTAGTTTTTCAGGGCTGTTAGAGCGCGGTGGTAACACAGGTCCGCATAAAGATGGCTGGGGCATTACTTTTTATGAAGGGAAGGGGTGTCGTACTTTTAAAGATCCTGAGCCTAGCTGTCAGTCTGAAATTGCCAAGTTAGTAAAGGCCTATCCCATTAAAAGTGTCTCGGTGATTAGCCATATTCGCCAAGGTAATCGTGGCCGTGTCTGTCTTGAAAATACGCATCCTTTTACCCGTGAGTTGTGGGGCAGGGAGCTGACCTACGCGCATAATGGTCAGCTTTCGAATTATCATGATTTAAAACCTGAATATTATCGGCCAGTGGGTAATACCGACAGTGAATTGGCGTTTTGTTGGTTACTCGATCAAATTCGTGAAAAATACCCTAAACGTCCAGCTAATATGGCGTCAGTGTTTCGTTATGCGGCAAAGCTTGCACACACTTTACGTGAAAAAGGTGTGTTTAATATGTTGCTGACTGATGGTGTGTATGTGTTAGCGTATTGTACTAATAATTTGCATTGGATCACCCGCCGTGCGCCGTTCGGTAAGGCTACGTTAATTGATGCAGATATGGTGGTAGATTTTCAACAAGAAACTACGCCAAATGATGTCGTAACGGTGATCGCTACCCGGCCACTGACCAACGATGAGCGTTGGCAAAAAATGGAACCAGGTGAATTTGCGTTGTTTAAAATGGGTGAGTTAATTTAGCCGTCAGTTTTAACGTTTGAACTTAATTAATGTGGTTATAAGCTGAAAAGCCCAAGTTATGATCGTCACACTTGAGCCTTTCGTCTTGCAAGCAATTTATTCCGGTGTTATTTCGTTTTTAACTTCTTCAGGTAATGCAACTGGGCTGGTTACCGTGAACGACTTAAGTTGTACTTCAAATTGTTCTACGCCTTTTTCGCCTTTCCACATCCTAACTAGCATGTAATCCATTTCAGGGGCGAACCATGCAAGCGCTTGGCGTTTATCATTATCATATAAGCGTTTTACTTTGATCGCTTCGATATTACCGATTGGTAAGGAAATAGTCTCTTTACCAACGACTTCAAAGTTATACTCACGACAGTTGCCTTTTTTATCAACTAGCTGGTACGAAAAGCTGGTTTTACCTATTTTTAATTCTTCGCGCACTTGTACTTGATATGAAATTGAGTCTTGAAATTGCTCAGACCACTCACATTCAATGGGGTATTTACTTTCACTGCTGTTTACGATTTTTTTAGTGTGGTCAAATTGCAGTGTATATTCTTTATCCGGGCCTGTGCCTGTGCGGATCATGCTATAACTTACAGGCGTGACTTTTTTGTCGCTGAAAGTAAAATTTGATGTCTCTTTACGTGAATCTGAGAATATCATCCACTCAATATCACTGTGGTAGCTAACTTGGTAACTGTTATCTGCTAGTTTTTTTAATGTGCGGACGCCTTGACCATGGTTTTCGCCTTTGCGCAAAATATCATAGTTAGCTTCAAATTGAGTAAGTTCACCAGCAATTAAACTAGTAGGAAGTAATAAAGTGCCCGCACACAATAGCAAGGCACTTAGTTTTTTATTCTGGGTAGTGCGCGCCGTGTGCAGGAAGTTGTTTTTTGTCAAGAACTGCATAATCTGCTTCCATAGTAAGTCGTTGTTCACTGAACCACTTGACCACCAAAGGGTAAATTATATGCTCTTGTGCATGCACGCGTTTTGCTAATGTGTCAGCAGTATCATCTGCCAGCACGGGTACTTTGGCTTGAAGAATGACAGGACCACCGTCTAACTCTTCAGTAACAAAGTGCACACTTACGCCATGAATGTCATCTTTTGCATCAATTGCTCTTTGGTGGGTATTCAGCCCCTGGTACTTAGGCAACAAAGAAGGATGAATGTTCAACATTTTTCCTTTAAATTTTTGCACTAAGTTAGGAGTAAGAATACGCATAAACCCAGCTAATACAACTAGATTTGGTGCAAAAGAATCAATAACGTTCATTAATTGCGCATCGTAGGCTTCGCGCGAGTCAAAATCTTTATGGCTGAGCACTGCTGTTGCAATGCCCGCTTGCTTTGCTCGCTCAAGGCCATAAGCGTCTGCTTTATTACTAATAACAGCCGCTATGTTTGCATTTATCTCGCCGTTATTACAGGCGTCAATGATGGCTTGTAAATTAGAGCCACTACCTGAAATTAAGACTACTAGACGAGCAGGGGCCATTAATCACGGCCGCCTAGGATTTCTACTTGCTCTTCGCCAGCTTTAGCATCATGGATCTCACCAAGGTGCCAAGCATTTTCGCCAAGCTCTTTTAAGATGCTTAAGCTTTGCTCAAGTTTGTCAGCAGGCACAACCAATACCATACCTACACCACAGTTAAATGTGCGGTACATTTCGTGGGTGGTGATGTTACCGTTTTCTTGTAACCAATTGAAAATACCAGGCCACTGCCAGCTATCACCTTTAACTACTGCTTTTGCAGACTCAGGTAATACGCGTGGGATATTTTCCCAAAAGCCGCCGCCAGTAATATGCGAAAGAGCATGAACATCTACTTGCTTGAACAGCTCAAGTAATGGTTTAACGTAAATACGTGTTGGTTCAAGCAGAGTTTCGCCTAATGTTTTACCTTCAAATTCAGCACTTGTATCAGCATTTGATACTTCAAGTACTTTACGAATTAATGAGAAGCCATTTGAATGCGGGCCGCTTGATGCAAGCGCGATCAGTTGATCACCAGCAGCTACTTTTGTGCCATCGATGATATTTGCTTTTTCAACTACGCCAGTACAAAAACCAGCCATGTCGTAATCTTCGCCTTCGTACATACCTGGCATTTCAGCAGTTTCGCCACCAATTAATGCACAGCCAGAGATCTCACAGCCTTTACCAATGCCTGTTACTACGTCTGCGGCAGTATCAACATCAAGTTTGCCTGTTGCATAATAATCTAGGAAAAATAATGGCTCAGCACCTTGAACGATAAGGTCATTTACACACATAGCAACTAAATCGATACCTACAGTATCGTGTTTTTTAAGGTCGATAGCTAAGCGTAACTTAGTACCAACACCATCAGTGCCTGCAACAAGTACTGGTTGCTTATAACCAGCTGGGATTTCGCAAAGTGCGCCAAAGCCACCAATTCCGCCCATAACTTCAGGACGACGGGTTTTTTTAACTACGCCTTTAATACGCTCAACAAGTGCGTTACCGGCATCGATATCTACGCCCGCGTCTTTATAACTTAGAGACTGTTTTTGTTCG
>NZ_JACJFH010000125.1:0-9939 GCF_014164495.1 Pseudoalteromonas sp. SG41-5
TTCTCGCATTAGGCTCTTTACGTGATAAAGCTAAAAGTTGCTTGGATTTTTCTAAGTTCAATTTAGTAAAAGTAGATAAGTATCAGTGTGCTAATTAGATCACATAATTTGGCAGATTGGTATAAGTTCAATTTAGTAAAAGTAGATAAGTATCAGTGTGCTAATTAGATCACATAATTTGGCAGATTGGTATAAGTACCTATGAGCGGATAAAAAAACCCAGATAGCAACAACATGCAGACTGCTTTGTTAAGCAAAAAAATGCCCGAGTAAGCGTCACTCAAACTCGGGCAACTGTGAAAAGCCTTTATCTAACTTGTGCGGTAGACTCGCGTGTGATTAATCGCGCTTCAAGCGTAACCTGATACGGTTGCTCTTGCGGATCACCAATATGCTCAATCAGTTTAGTAACCGCTTGTTTGGTCATTTCTTCAACCGGTTGCGCTATGGTAGTAAGACCAGGCCAAATATGACGAGCAATTGGCGCATTATCAAAACCCGCGATAGAAATATCATCGGGTACTTTAAATTGACGTTGTGTTGCCAATTTTAATACCGCCGCAGCCATGTAATCATTTGATGCAAATACGGCGGTTGGACGTGGGGTTAAATCTAAAATGCTGCGCGCACTATCGACCCCAGAATGATAACTAAAGTTACCCTCTTCAACCAAACGTTCATTAAATTCAATGCCGTGCGTACTAAGCGCTCTGCGATAACCTTTGAAACGCTGCTCAGTGGCACTGTGATCTGGGTGGCCTTTAATAAACGCGATCGCTTTATGGCCAAGCTTAATTAAGTGCTCAGTGATCTCAAATGCGCCCTGCTCATCATTACTGCGTACTGAAATTGAATCGTCTTCAAGCACTGCTGATGCAACTCGTGCATACGGAATTTTTTTACTTTTGAGAAAATCGACTAATACCTTAAAATCTGAAAATGGCGGCGTCAATACCAAGCCATCAAGACGAGAAGATTGTAGTAAATGCTCAATATTACTGATCAACGCATCACCACGTAAATCACATGGGTGGATCAACAAGTTATAGTTGTTTTCTTGACACGCAGCAAGCGCACCAGTTTGCACCCGAGTGATATAACTTTTACTCGGGTTATCGTAAATGCAACCAATAATAAAACTACGATTTTGCGCCAAACCTCTGGCGATCGGGTTAGGAGTGTAATCTAGCTCTTTAAAAACCTTAAGAACTTTTTCACGGGTTGCATCACTAACATTAGGTTCATTATTTAAAACCCGAGACACGGTTTTTTTAGAGACCCCGGCATAACTTGCAACACTATTTATTGTAACTTTCTTCATCCAACCTTCCCAATAACACCCCTATGAGCGATGTATTATGACTGCTCATTGACGTGCAAACATGCAGCAGCACCAATAAGTGGAATATTATCTTGTGTGACTAACGTCACTGGTATTTGGCTCACATACTGCGACATGATCCCTTTAGCACCAAAACGCTCAACAAAACGACTAGCAAGTAAACGAGCTTGCATACGCGGTAAAATACCGCCACCAATATACACACCACCTAACGCACCAAATGCCAGTGCTAAATCGCCTGCGACACTGCCAATCCAATCACAAAATTGATTTAACGTAGCATCGCAAATGGCACATTCACCACTATTTGCTAATTCGCTAATTTGTGCAGCGGTTAAATTCTTAGCATCGACACCTTTTACAGCCGCCATGGCTTGATACAAATGAGCAATACCCGGCCCTGAAAATACTGTTTCGACCGATACATGTGGCAATAGCTTACGTAACTCGATGATCAGCTGAGTATCTAATTCACTCACTGATGCCAATGTTATATGCCCACCTTCACAACTCAAAACAGCACGTGATTGGCTAGTACGCACTAAACACGCCGCACCAAAACCAGTGCCCGGACCCATGACTGCAATATTTGCATCAGTATCGGCTTGTCCTGCTTTAACTGCAATGTTTTGTTGTGGATCTAAATAAGGTGCTGCATAGGCAAACGCAGCAAAATCGTTGATCACTTCCAGTTGAGCTAAATTAAACTCAGCTTTTACTTGTTCGACACTAAAGTGCCAACCTAAATTAGTTAAATGTACTTGGCCTGCTTTTATCGGTCCAGCCACGGCTAAACACGCGCGTCGAGGTTGAATATGACTAACTTGAGATAAATAATGCGTTATTGCCGCTTCCAATGAACCAAAATTGGCACTGGGAAAAATGATATTATGCTCAATAACGAATTGTTTTTCTTGTAGGTTAAAAGCAGTAATTAAAGCAAAACGGGCATTAGTGCCGCCGATGTCGGCCACTAAGATAGGATCGAATTCTGAATTTGGCTTGGAGTTCATCGTGTTTTCTCTTTTGTCTAAGCGGTTTATATACTTAGCTATAACCGTGCTTATTATTGTAATTTCAATGGTCTTGCTATCGCTATGAGATAAACTTTGAGCTATCACCTCAAAGTAGTTACTCTAGTATAAAAAAATGCTGCCCAACTAAATGGGCAGCCAATACGTTTTGACAACAAAATGATAAAACACCCGCATTATGACACCGGTGTCAGGGTTGGATCAATAAAAATTTTAAATTACTGATAAATTACTGATAAATAGCTTGTAAAAATCAGCAAATAAACGAGAATAACACGAGTTATTTGCACTTTAGTTACTTGAAATAGTTAGGTTGTGTATGAAAGGTAAAGCTACATCGTTTGACATTGCACACTACGCAGGGGTATCACAATCCACTGTCTCGCGCGCCTTGCGCAACAGTCCATTGGTTAATGAAGAAACCCGCAAACGTGTTTTTGAGGTAGCCAAACAGCTTAACTATAAAGTCGACAAAAATGCGAGTAACCTTCGAACTCAACAAAGTAGTACATTGGCTTTGTTACTGTTTGAAGATCCCACAGCAGATGAATCACAAATCAATCCGTTCTTTTTAGCGATGCTCGGCAGCATAACGCGTGCTTGCGCAAAAGAAGGGTATGACTTATTGGTATCGTTTCAATCTGCAAGCTCAGATTGGCAAGCGGACTACGAAGACAGTCACCGTGCTGATGGTATTATTTTATTAGGTTATGGCGATTACATTGATTTTCAGCCTAAATTTAATACCTTGCTTGAACAAAACACCAAATTTGTTTGTTGGGGAGCAACGGTAGATAATCGTGCCGATTTAACAATTAGCTGTGATAACTATGGCGGCGGCCAACTTGCTGCTGAGCATTTATTGGCGCATAACCGAACTGATTGCGCATTTATTGGTGATGCATCTGATCATAGCCCTGAATTTTTTGCCCGTTTTAATGGCTTTAAAGACAAGTTAAAACAACATGCTATTACCTTAAGCGAGCGAAAAATAGCGAATGCGATTTCGACCGAAGAGTCTGGTTATCATGCCACACGTTCGCTTATTGCCAACAATATTACCTTTAATGCCCTTTTCGCAGCTAGCGATCTGATTGCTATAGGTGCAATACGCGCTTTAAAAGAAGCCAATATTAACGTGCCGAAAGATGTAGCCGTGATAGGTTTTGATAATATTTCGATTGCCAGCTATGTAAACCCGCCACTCACAACCATAGAGCAAAACACCACAATAGCAGGACAAATGCTAGTTGAAAACTTACTAAAACTAATTCGTGGTGAACAAGTACAAAGCACCCTACTAACACCGCGACTAATTGCACGAGGTTCCAGCTAACTACATATATTTTATTACATTATTTACGGTCTTTTGTCCTTATTTTTTTATAATTACACGCTAGGTCAACGTACTATTAACAGCCAATTCACACATTGATTTCACATTAGTTTTTTTTATCTGAAACTGAGCGTTTTTAGTGTAATTTCTCACTCGTCTTTTTATTAGTTTCTCTCTACAATCGCACTTTTATTTTTGCTCTTAAAAATTCAAGTGAATATCTTATGCTATTAACTATTGTTTATATTATTGGTATTACAGCCGAAGCCATGACCGGTGCGCTGAGTGCTGGGCGCAGAAACATGGATTGGTTTGGGGTTATGTTAGTAGCCAGTGCCACAGCAATTGGTGGTGGCAGCGTACGCGATATTTTACTTGGCAATTACCCTTTAACTTGGGTAAAACATCCAGAATATTTATTGATCACCTGCGTTGCCGGTATTATTACAACTTGGCTTGCAAAATGGGTGGTTAAATTTAAAGGCATTTTTATGCGTTTAGATGCCCTTGGGCTTGCCGCATTTAGTATTATTGGCTGCCAAGTGGGGCTTAATATGGGTTTGCACTATGGTATTTGTGTAGTCGCTGCTATTGTTACCGGCGTATTTGGTGGATTATTACGTGATTTAATTTGTCGCCAAGCGCCGCTAGTATTACATCATGAGCTTTACGCCAGCGTAGCGCTGATTGTAGCTTGTTTATATCTAGCACTACACCACTACAACATTGATGACAACATCAGCGTTATTACAAGCCTAGTTGTAGGGTATTTAATACGCATGGCATCGGTACGCTTCAAATGGCGCTTACCGACGTTTAGTTTATTAGAACCAGCTAATTTGAAAAATGAACAGTAAAGGCAGTCATTTATTAACCCCTGCTCATAAGCTTTTCAATAGTCCAATTACTTTTTAGGCTATTGAAACAGCCAAAAAATATTATTTTCATACGTTAAAACTAAATAGTTTTAACGGCTGTTTTATTTTGAAAGTAATTATTGAGTAATAAAGATTGTAATAAACTTGTACCACTTGATGTTGCCCAATATAAACCAATAGCAGAGGGGAAGTTTATTAAGGTAATACACAAATAACACCATCAGTACTTGATAGCATATAGTTATTTAATAAGAGGGTGTTGCAAGCATAGGGTAAGTAAATAAGAAAAAGTGAAACACATTAACGAGCCAATGGCATAAAATAGCCCACTCTAAACGCTGAGTTTTATAAAAAATGTATCCATAGCCAAAACCTGCAACAGCTGCCACTAGCATGTAACTAGCTCCAGCTGAAAAGTGTGCGAGTGAAAATAAACCAGTAGAGATCACAGGCGCTAGTAATGCAAACCGAGCCGAGGTTATCACTTTCGAAAGCTTAGTTTGTATTATCCCTCTAAATAACGCCTCTTCTGCAACGCAGGTAAAAAATAGATTAATTGCTATAAATAAAAACCAAAATTCGGGTACTTTAGGTGCAAACTCCATAAGGCCCAATATTAAAGCAGTGATGAGTGCAGCTAAAATCGTGATGGCAATAATCGAAAGTGGATGCCCTACCCTTATTGGTTTTAGCGTTTTATTTTTTGTAAAAAAATAAGCGCTCAGCATCAAACCCGCTAATGCTTTATCGAAATTAGCATACAGGGTAAATGCAATCGCATTGCTAGTAAGCTGTTCATTAACAACAATAGGCTGGTTATTAAAACCGGGGAACCAATGTAAGGCTAAACCAAGTGAGGCTATTACAAACAAAGGCGTTAAGATACTGCGTATTAACGCAGAGGTTGCAGATACCGAAAAGTGCAATAAGCCTAAATAAAACACAATAACAACAACTGCGTATAAGTTTATATATTCCTGATGATAGGCAGTTATAACACTTAGCAGCAGCAAGTATTGCCAAATTGGTTGGCGCAAAATTACTATCTTACAAAATGGAAAAACGCATAAAATAGATAGCGCTAGGAAACAAAAAGCCATGAATGTGTAATCTTATGTTTTAGATTTTAAAAAGGCTTTTTACTTTAATTAACGCCTTTTTCAGATCCGACCAGTTGTATGGTATTTATAAAAGTAAAAAAGCTCTGTCTGCTTTTTACATTTAATATTCATAATACAAAGCTCTATAAATGGTATTAGTATCTAAATAAATAACACCATTGAAGTACCAATAGCGCTAAAAATAGGGCTAACACCAGTAACTACGTCTCATTGCTTACATCTGGAAAATGATGGCGATTTTAAATTCAGTGCTAGTAAGTAGTAAAATGCGGAAAGCGCCAGATACTTGAAGATAGCTATTGACGCCATAACTTATTTGTTAGGGCTGTGATTCAAGGGACTGCTTTTCTTTGAGGTAAAGATAAAGTGGAAGCCCAAACGACACACCCACAAACAACGTGCCCAGCACAGCAAAATATCGATATGTCACTTTATTTCTGCGACCATCGACAATGATAAAACCCAACAAAACAACTGCAGACACTACAACATCAAGCCAAGCAAATACGCTGATAGAATTTGTCACCGCGTCATTAAACAAGAGACCAAGATCTAAACCATTTGTAACTAGCCAAGGAACAAAGGCGCCATAAGGAAGTAAAATTCCTAATAAAGTAAGAACCAGATAAAACCTAACCATTTCACCATCCTTGCAACTGTTTTTAGTAAGCCCTAATGAATCTGTAGAATAACTCGTTTTTAATTTATTTTTATTATTGTATCAACCATAGCCGAATTCCTATTTTGATTCAATCGTTTAGTGATTAACGGCTTTTGAAGTGGTTAGTGTGATTTGGTGTTTTTTAATATGAACCAAATAATTACAACTCCAAACTACCTAGTGAAATAAGAGACGCCCATTAACTATCAAAGATATGACATAAATTATTAGTCTTTCAAAATACCCACCATAACAACTCTATTGCAAAAACCTTTAAAATAGTTAAAGTGTTGTTCCGTTTTTTTATAAAAACCCCTGATTAGCTATAAGGCTTATAAAAAATGAAAAAGATATGTGTGTTACTTATTTTACTCATCGCCAGTGTCGCTAAAGCCGATGACATTAGTCAATATAAGTTCTATGCAACAGACAACTTCAGAGATGATCAGCAACCGGAGTTTGCCGCTTATATAAAAAATGGCGCTCCTTGTATTCAGGTTAAAAACCTAACAACCCATAAAGAGGTCCGCTTTTGTCAGATCACCAAAGGCATTAATTTAGCTGATGATCCTAACATCTACCCTTTTGATATTAATTTTTCAGGTCACCGATTATATTTCTTTGTTGCTGCCTATTGGGCTGATCAAGCTTGTACTATAGAACTGTCAAATATGACGATTAGTTGTGAGCTAAAAAACAAACCCAAAAAGGAAGAAGACGTTAAAGCAGAGCACCAAAAAGCGGTAAAAAAGAATGAGGTTGTCATCCCTCCTGCTGTTAAACATATAGAGTTTGGCAATGTAAAAGAAGCAGAAGGTCTGTTTCGTCTTATTCTTAATAATTCTGAAATGAACCCATGTTTTACCATTGAGCATTACAGTACATCCCTATTTGATGGCCCAACAAACATTAAACATGTTTGTAGTGCCATAAATAAAACGGACGACTCAATCATTGATCTTATAGGAAAAGACGGCAACTGGTGGTTTGAAAACTTTAATTGGCAAGGTAATAACTTAGCATTTGAAATAAATGCTATGGGGGGTAATTATAAATGTGAATTACCATTACCATTTACCGAGCAATCTGAAGCCTTATGTGTAAGATAAATCACATATTTGTGCAATGTAATCGCCACTCGAAGATTATTGGTTATATTTTATCAGTTTAGAGAGCTCATTTTGAGTCCCATTAAGCTCAGCTTTTTATTTACTGCTTACCAAATATGCCCAAGATGCGCCCGTGTAAGTCAAAAGTTGGGCGCGCAATTCACATAAGCGATTTAAAAATTAACGAGACTATGAAGTTGTTTAACATTAAAAAACTGTACTACTATCATGTCTTTCATTGTGCTTTATTTTCAAGTGGTTGCTTCCCATTGCAACCAATCAAAATCATGTTCGAGCATTTCCTTATTAAAATCTAAAAATGTTGAGCCTTCATTTAATAAGAACTGTCTGCGCTCGTCATTTCTCATATAAGCAGTCCAGTAAGGCAAGTAATTGGGATTATCAATACCAAAAATCAGTTCAAAATCCACTACATTTTCCTGCATTTCATCAAGCATTTTATTAGTTAGCCTAGGCATTTTACACCTTCAATACGAAAACCATTTTAGACCCAACAAACAAATAGAAGTAGATGGGTTTGTTAATTTATAATTTTTCCGCCGACGCGACCTGAAATATTAGTAATTCCTATGGCGAAAGAACAATCCGTATACGTTGTTAGTTTTAAGAAGATGACCTCTTTCTTGTAACTTAACGTTAATCGATAAGCTTGGTTACCTTAAGAGACAAAGCCATTTAATTTTAATGTCTTTTCAAATTCTACAGCTCTTTTTAAATCATTAATTGATACTTCATAGAGATTGTCGGAATTAAAATTAAACTCAATTGTAAGGTTGGTAGTTCCTATATGCACATAAGTTTTATAGCCAAAACATTCACATTGGGCATTATATTCAATCCATTTTTTTGTGCCATTTAATACTATTGGCGGTGGGCACCATTGTTTAGGTTCTTCATTATGGACGGTATGACAAACGCCTAACCGTTCTAAATAATTTAACAACTGAGCTTCATTTTCTGCTTCAATAATAGCATTAAGTTCAAAACGGTCGTTATAGTGCCCACCTTTGGGACTTTTAATTTTAAAAATATTACACTTTTTAAGCTCAGTTTTAAACTCTTGAGAGTACATTGACATCCCATTAACCCTATTATTTATGAAGAAATTTTAGATAAATACAGCTCATAAAAAGTAGTTTCCCCACCTAGTTAAAAAGTGAAGGCTACATAAATGAAACTAACAAGCCTAAAAAATGACTCGTTTAAATTTATTTTACTGCTGAGCAACCATAATCAAATTAATCTTTTGATTCAATTTTTTACTAGTTTCTCCTTGGTTCGTCATTATAGTAATTAAGGATTTTTATGGAGCTAAGAACTCATTTTTTTATTTACGATTTTATGCAATTATTTGATAGTATTAAAGAAAACCCACTTACTAGTGTCTACCTCATTAGTATCATCAAAGCATTCAGATGTAATTTGAATCGTATTTCCATCAGAATCAAAGAACCTTGCTACATATCCACTTGGCTGACTCCAAACCATTTCAAATTTTACGCCAAGTGAAATAAGGCTATCGCAATAGGATAAAAAGTTAGTTTTTACTTCATAGCCGAAATAGCTCAATCCGGTAGGATTTCCGTGTGAATTTAATAGCCATATTCCGGCATTATCATTTTCAGGAAAGGTTAGAACACAGTCCAGATCCTTAAATTTTAAAGTCTTATGATAAAAATTAAATAGTCGGTCATAATCATCTGTAAATAAATATACGTTAACCATGAGTAATCTCTGTTTTTTGTAAGCCCAACTCGGATTCTAAATTTATGTTTAAGACCTTGTTAGACATTATTACAACTTAACCATATTTTATAATACAGCAAGGCAATACTAGCCTCCGTAATAACTGCCAGTAAAATACCTATACCAGCAAATCCACGTAAATATTCAACACTACCAAGAAAAGCCAATGCAAACATAGAAACGGAAAGACTCAAACATATAGCCTGCCTAGATTCTGAATGCTCAGCATTTCGGCCAAACCAACTAAACACTGATATTCCGAGAAATAACATTGCAGCCCTTCTACCGATAAAGAAAGCAGAGTTATTTTCATCAATATTAAACAACATAAATAATACTTCCGGAATAAGTATAAGAACCAAACACAAAGTGAATGCAATAGCTGCTGTAATTATGCTAACTACTTTAAATTTAATCATACTCCCCCTTGAATGCCAAACAAGGCTGTAGAGTAACTCCTACAGCCAAATTCAATTAAAAAAGTGCATATTCTCCCCAGCTTTGATCACCCAATGGCATTAACTTTGATCACTTATTCTCATTAAGCTTTGATCACGAAAATCTCTCGATAATGATCACTTTTGTGTTCTTAATGATTTTGCCGATCAAAGCTTAATGCCACTCGTAACCGAGTTCACGTTTTATCATTTTTGTAGGTATGTTAAACCGTTATCTAAATCATTTGATGAGG
>NZ_JACJFH010000126.1:0-9865 GCF_014164495.1 Pseudoalteromonas sp. SG41-5
GGAGCGTTATCGATTGATGCGAAATCTTTAGCAACACCGCCGTATACTTTTGCAAGTACGTTAGTGATTGCTGCAGTTAGGGTAGTTTTACCGTGGTCAACGTGGCCGATTGTACCTACGTTTACGTGCGGTTTTACGCGTTCAAACTTTGCTTTTGCCATGACGGAACCTATCAGTTTTGTGTATCTAGATTACATATGAAAATAATCCACCAGAGGTAGATTAAGTTAAATTTTTCAAATTTCAAATAGTATTTTCTGACAGATAAAGGAAGTAATCAAGAAGATTCTAAGACTGGTGCTGATAGGCAGAGTTGAACTGCCGACCTCACCCTTACCAAGGGTGCGCTCTACCAACTGAGCTATATCAGCAACACCAGAAACTGGAGCGGGCAGCGGGAATCGAACCCGCATCATCAGCTTGGAAGGCTGAGGTAATAGCCATTATACGATGCCCGCGTTAGCAACCTGTTCTTAAACTACCTCTAACCGTCAAGAATAAAGTGGTGGAGGGAGCTGGATTCGAACCAGCGAAGGCTGAGCCGTCAGATTTACAGTCTGATCCCTTTGGCCGCTCGGGAACCCCTCCACGATAATTCTTTACTAAACACTTTCGGTAAAAGGAAAGTGGTGCCGACTAACCGAGTCGAACGGTTGACCTACTGATTACAAGTCAGTTGCTCTACCAGCTGAGCTAAGTCGGCACTGCTTTAGTACGGGGCGAGATATTAGAGGAAGGTTGGTGGTGATGCAACAAGAAAATTAAAAAAAATGTGATTTTATGTGCCGAACGCTCACAAATCAGGCAAAACAGCCTGTTTTTGTTAATTTTTGCTCAATTCATACCAGTAATTGAGCCCCTTCATCACTAATTGCGGATCATAAATCGCGTCTAAAAATTGCGCTTTCAATAATGCACCATAGCCACCAGCAAAAATTAGTTGAGGTTTTTTATTGGTTAAATGTAATTTTGCTTGTTCAACAGCCCCTAAGGTTGCCACTAGCGCGCCATTTTTTAAACCATTAGGTGTGTTTACACCCAGCTCATTCGCAAAAGGCGTGTTGGCATCATCAAAAACACGCTGCGTATTCTGTGTTAATGAGCGTGTCATGAGATCAAGGCCAGGTAATATCCAACCTCCCAAATGTTGTCCTTGTGCTGTAAGTACATCAATTGTTGTGGCTGTGCCTGTGTCTATCACGATGCAATCTTGTTGCGGCCATAATTGAAAAGCAGCAATTAAACCAAGCCAGCGATCAATACCTAAATTACTAAATTGTTGATACGCACAGCTAAGGTTACTCAATTGTTTAGTCACTTTCGCTTCAAAACATGGCACCTGAAATGCCGATGCTTGTGCTAATAGTCCATTGAGTTGCTCATTTTTACCAACACTTGCATAAACCAGCTCGTTAATTTTCCGCCAAGGTAGCGCACTAACATCACACGGCTTGATTTCGCCTTGCTGGCATAGCGCTGCTTTAAGTGCTGTATTACCTACATCGATTAATAATCTCATTGAACTGCCTTGCGTAGTGAAATTTCACCACCGTAATAGCTTTTAACCTCACCATCTTGGCGAATACGAATACCACCTTGTGGATCTATGCCTTCACAGATACCGCGCCAGCTTCTATGCCCGGTATTTAACTCCACACACTGTCCTGCAAAGGCGTTGAGTTCGTTCCACTGCTGATACATGTCATGCAAGCCAGTTTGACTGTACTGCGCTAATCGTTGCTCAAGGTGGTATGTTAAATGTGCCACCAGCTGATTTTTATCAATCTGTTGGCTATGTTGGCTCAAATCAGTCCACGCTTGGTCGATTTGCTGGCTGTAGCTTGTGGGCATTTGCAAATTAATACCAATACCTATCACGAGCTGGCATGGCCCTTGTGGCTGACCATCTAATTCGACCAAAACACCTGCGAGCTTTTCTTTATTAAGATAAATGTCGTTTGGCCACTTGAGTTCAATATCTAACTGATACAGTGCTTTTAACGTATCGTAAACAGCTAAGCCTACTGCGATAGACATACCCATTGCGGCTTGCAGCCCGTCATCTAAGCGCCAGAAATAGCTATAATACAAGTTCGCACCAAATGGAGACTGCCAAACGCGTCCGCGTCGCCCACGCCCTGCTTGCTGCATTTCCGCGACGACGACAGTGCCTGAATCCAGTGTTTGTTTAGCCGCAATACGGCGCATTAACTCACTGTTGGTCGAATCAATGATCGGATGCACTTCGATATGTGCCGTACTGGCGTTCAAGCCTTGATAATATTGCTGGATCTTATTTTGCTCTAACAAGCCCACGGAGTTATTAAGGCTATAACCCTTACCGCTAACTTTAAAAATATCCAGCCCCATCGCTTGTAAACTTTGCATATGTTTACTCACTGCGGCGCGACTAATGCCAAGTTGCTCACCAAGTAATTGCCCAGAGATAAAGCCACCCTGATTGAGCGCATTTAAGATTGCTAATTTATTACCATCCGGCGCCTTCATGCTAACTCCCCTAAACCGATATGGCATTCAGTATCATTATTCATCAAGCGAACTTCGTGCTGTAAGCTTATTTGATAACGTTGCCATATTTGCTGCTGGATATGTTGAATCATTTTAATTAGGTCACTGCCTTCACTGCCACCATAATTAACTAAAACTAATGCTTGTTGCTGATGCACTTCAATTCCTGCGATACGGTATCCTTTTAACCCTGCTTGTTCTATTAACCAACCGGCAGCTACTTTATGGTGGTGTTCATCATAGTAATAATGAGGCAACTGCGGATGCGCGACGAGCAATTCGCTAAGTAACTGGTTTTCTATAATTGGGTTTTTAAAAAAGCTTCCGGCATTGGCAAGTATGTAAGGATCCGGTAATTTGCTGTTACGAGTTTTAATCACTTGCTCAAAAACCGTCTGCGCCGTTACCGACTCAAGCTGTTGTAAAGGACCGTAGCTTAACTCTGGCTGCCAAAGTTTTGGTAATGCCAATGCAACACAAGTGATCACTGCTTTATTTTTTAATTGATGCTTAAAAATAGACTGTCGAAAGCCAAACGCACATTGTTGACAACTAAGGCGGATGAGCTGCTTAGTGGCGATATCAAAATATTCTACGTATTCAATAAATTTTGCCAGCTCTACACCATAGGCACCAATATTTTGTACCGGTGCTGCGCCAACTGTGCCGGGGATCAAAGCAAGGTTTTCAAGCCCAGGCATCCCTTGTTTGAGCGTATATGCAACAAGCTGATGCCAGTTTTCTCCTGCAGCAACTTCAAGTAAGTAATCATTGTCGCGTTCAATGATGGCGATACCGGTAGTCGCCATTTTAATTACAGTGCCTTGATAATCGCTTAAAAATACCGTGTTACTACCTTCACCTAAAATGCAAAAAGGGCTATCAAACGTCAGTAGCTGTAATTGTGTAAGGTCAGTGATTTCGCACAGTTGTGAACACTGGCTCGGTAAAGAAAATGTATGAAAAGCTTGCAAAGAGAGAGCCACAAAATGCCCCAAAGGTTAATTGTCACTAATCGCAATAGTGTAACCTATCGTCGCAAAACGCGCATCAGATTGTAAAAATTGCTCAACCCTGATGGTCAATCATGATATAAAACCTGCACTTTTTATTTCCGTCCAGGGTCAATATGAAACTTAAACCACTTTTTTTAAGCCTCGCAATGGCAGGTATGTGCTCACACGCAATGGCCAGTGCCATTGATCAAAATTCCTATGCTAATCTTGATGATGTTATTACCACACACTTAAATCTTGATTTAGACGTTGATTTTGCCGACAAGCAGTTAGAAGGTTTTGTTGAGCATACGTTACAATGGCAAAATGCCGACAGCAAAACATTGGTACTTGATACCCGTGACTTAGATATTGATAAAGTAATGTATCAAGATCAAACTGGTGGCTGGCATAAAGCAAAATTTACCCTTGCTGCACGTGATGATGTTAAAGGCTCAAAGTTAACTATTACCTTTAAAAACCAAGCAGCAAAAGTACGCATTTACTACAATAGCCGCCCAGAAGCATCAGGCTTACAATGGTTAACACCTGAGCAAACAGCCAGTAAAACTCATCCGTTTATGTACAGCCAATCGCAAGCAATTCATGCTCGTAGTTGGATCCCAGTACAAGATACACCAGCGATGCGTGTAACTTACTCGGCACGTATTCATACACCTAAAGATGTTCGTGCGGTGATGAGTGCTGACAACAAAGATGCACTTTATAAAGATGGCGATTACATTTTTGATATGCCTCAAGCAATCTCTCCTTACTTAATTGCGATTGGCGCTGGTAATCTAGAATTTAAAGCTATGTCACGCCAAACCGGCATTTTTGCTGAACCAACCATTTTAGATGCATCAGTTGCTGAATTTGAAGACACGCAAGCGATGATCGATAAAACAAGTACCATGTACGGTGAATATGCTTGGGGCCGTTATGACCTCTTAATGTTACCGCCGAGCTTTCCTTTCGGTGGCATGGAGAATCCACGCCTGTCGTTTATCACTCCAACGGTTGTTGCTGGCGATAAAAGCTTAGTTAACTTAATCGCTCATGAGCTTGCTCACTCTTGGTCTGGCAACTTAGTAACCAATGCTACATGGGAAGACTTATGGCTGAATGAAGGTTTTACCTCGTACGTTGAAAACCGTATTATGGAAGAAGTTTATGGTCGTGACCGTGCGGTTATGGAGCAAGCGCTTGACGCTGCAGGCCTGCGTGCTCAACTTAAAACTATTGCAGCGCCAGATACTCGCCTTAACTTAAAACTTAATGGCCGCGATCCGGACGATGCATTCAGCTCAGTGCCATATACTAAAGGCCAGCTATTCTTAATTTACCTTGAAAACAAGTATGGTCGCGACAAGTTCGACCCATTTGTAAAAGCCTATTTTAAAGAGTTTTCATTCAAATCTTTGACCACCGCAGAGTTTGTTACTTACTTAAAAGCGAACTTAATTGAACAGTATCCAGGTGTTGTTAGCATGGATAAAGTAAACGAGTGGATTTTTCAGCCTGGCTTACCGAGCGATGCACCAAACCCAACCTCAGATGCATTCGATAAAGTAGATAGTGCAACTGCAGCATGGTTAAAAGGTGAAACAACAGCCGCACAACTTCCTACGGCAAATTGGACTGTGCATGAGTGGTTACACTTTTTAAATAACTTACCACGTGATTTAAGCCTAGATAAAATGGCGATGCTAGACAGTGAGTTCAATCTTACACAATCAACTAACGCAGAGCGTGCTTTTGCTTGGTTTATGCTTGCGGTTGGCAATGGCTATCAACCTATCTATCCAGCACTTGATAAACACTTATCAGGTATTGGCCGTCGCAAGTTAATCGTGCCGTTATACAAAGCTCTAATTACTAATGGTAAACGTGAATGGGCACATGACGTATACCTAAAAGCGCGCCCGGGTTACCACCCACTTGCGCAAGGTACTATTGACGACTTGTTTGCTAAGTAATAGCTAAATAACTCAAAATTAAAAAAGGGCGATTTATTCGCCCTTTTTGCTATCTATTTTAATCAGCGCTATTTATTTTTAGTGACTTTATCAATGAAAGCTTGCTGCTCTTGAGCACTGGCTTGTTGCCACCAAAAATCTAACATGGCGGCAGCACTAGGCGCATTACCTGCATTAGGTGCAGGGCGAGAAACTGGAGCTTGTAAAATAGCAGCATTAGGTGCAGCTCTGGTTGTTGATGCTGCTGGCGCTACTTGCACTGTCGCAACTTGAGAGCTAGCACTACTTGTCAAATCAGGCTCAGCTATAATAGCCAGTGGCGTGCCTAATGACGCTCCTTTTACTTGTAAGCTCACTTGCGGCGCTTCTGCAAAAACTTCTGCTGCTACCGCGTTATCAGCACGGTTAAACACCACATCATAATCTGTATTAGCAGCAATGGTCATCGTAACCCAAAATGGTTCTGAGTCGATAACTTGATGCTCATCGTAACCTTGCTCGTACAGATCGGTGTATTTAAGTTTGACCTGATATACGCCAGGAACTAGTTCGATTTCATCAACACGATTGAAAAATGAATGTTCAATTTTCTTATCGCCCACTTGTAATGGGACTATTTCTTCAGGAAAATTAACGGTTTCCGCCACACTTGCCGCACTCAAAAATAATGACACAATACCGCTTAATAATATCTGTTTACGCATAATAGCTCCTTGTTATTTGATTTCAGTTTGACACTGCAGGCAAAGTTTGTCATTAGTGACTTTAGTACAACCGACAAAGAGCCCTTTAAATGAGCCAAGAAACTATTTTTACTAAAATTATTAACCGCGAGATCCCAGCTGATATCATCTACGAAGATGAGCTTAGTTTAGCGTTTAGAGATATCAACCCTCAAGCCCCTTTTCACGTGCTGATTATCCCGAAAAAAGCGATTGCGACCATCAATGATATTACTGAGCAAGATGCGCCAATTGTTGGCCACCTGTATGTGGTAGCTGCGAAAATAGCCAAACAACAAGGCTTTGCAGAGGATGGTTTTCGCGTGGTAATGAATTGCAATGAACATGGCGGGCAAACTGTTTATCATATCCATTTACATATGCTAGCTGGTAAAATAATGGGATGGCCTCCTTATCAAGATAAGACAAAAGGTTTAATTTAAACTGGTTTACTGAAAATATTTGTAAAAAAACATTAACTTTGGAAAAAATATTATTTTATATTAATTTCAATTATTTACAGTTATTTTTAAATTTTCCCTTTGTGAAAAATACGAAAAACGTTATAAAACTATGCATATCTTACCCCCAAGTAATAAATTTCTAATACAAAAGGAGCGGGTTGCATGTTAGGATTGGTTGGTCAACTTTATTCAAGAGTATATAAGTATGAGTAGTACAGCCTTTTTGTTACTAGATCTAGAGCCAATTAATACAATTGGTATTAATGTATTAGAGCCTTTATTAAAAACCCAAGGGCTCAATGTTACTAACGGAACAAACATATCTGAAGTTCCTGAGGGAACGCGCTTATTGTTTATCGAAACATCAAGCCAAGACGCTTGGGGTAAATTGAAAGAGCAACTGGTCAACCTACGAGTTAAATGCGATATCGTATTATTCAACTTAGACGAAAATCCAGAACTTGCTAATCGCGCATTGCTGAGCGGTATTCGTGGTGTTTTTTATACTACCGACAACGCTGATGTGCTAATGAAAGGCATTCGTTTATTACTGGAAGACCAGCTGTGGTATCGTCGTGATATCATGTGCAACGCGTTAAACCGTATGCTGCAATTTAATAAAGACGCATTACATAAACTTACTGACGGTGATATTGAACCAGTAAAATTAACTAAGCGTGAAAAAGCAATTATCTCTTTGATGAGTAATGGTTCTAAAAATAAAGAAATAGCTGAAGCGTTAAGTATTAGTCCACACACGGTAAAAACTCATTTATACAGCGCATTTAGAAAGACAAAATGTCGTAATCGTATTGAATTATTATCGTGGGCACAACAAAATATTCCTGACGAAATTCGCTAGCCTAGCAACTCTTATTTTAATATTAAAAACAGGTACTTTGTGCCTGTTTTTTGTTTATTCAAGAGCGCGATATTTGCTAACAAACGCAATTGCCATTATTCTAAACTCGTCACCTCGATCTGCTTGGAATATGAATGCTCGACTCCCTCACGCTCTACTCTGCCAGCGCCGCCATGATGGTCGTCATGGCATTACTCAATTTTTTAACTTGGCGCGCTAATAAACATACCCCAGGCACAGTGCTGTATATACTTTATCCTTTAGTGCTATTTATTGCCTTGATGAGCTTTGCCTTACATGGTCATTTCGATAGCACCGCCACTATTGTACTTGCAAATAGTTTATGGTTTAGCGCATCCATCATTCATGCGTTAGCAATCAGCCAATTTTTAGGTTATCGCGGCAAAGAGTTTCGGTTTTTTGTATTAGCAACCTTATTTTGCGGAGCGTTGCTAATGTACTTTACCGTAGTTGACTCTAACCTACGTAATCGCATGCTGGCCTCTGATTTACAGCATATAAGCGAAGCATTTTTCTTACTTTATTTATTTATTCGCTTTGCGCGCAAACCTTACCCTAACGGTAGCATCGTCTATATTTTGATCCTTACGATTATCAGCTGTATTTTTACTGGGCGAGTTTTTTTAATGGAAGGTGTGAACAACCTAACACTACTGAAAGAAAACTGGTTTACCATTACGTTATTGATCAATGGTGTGATTGCGCCAATATTTTATACCACTGGAATGGCGTTACTGTGTAATGAGCGTAGAGAGCAAAATCTCAACCAACTAACGAGCAAAGCGCAAAAAGATTTAGAAATTCGCGGGCTATTCTTATCAACTATTAGCCATGAAATTCGCACCCCCCTCAATGGTATTTTAGGTAGCGCACAACTAATTTTGAATCAATCAACAGATCCCCGTGATAAACCTTACTGCGAAGCAATTATAAACTCTGCAGAATCACTTAACTTATTGGTTGATAAAGTACTTGATTACGCCAGCCTAGACCAACACAACGAAGCGCTCTATGAGGAAGACGTAGAATTTAAAACCTGGTTGCATAACTTATGTTTATTACTTAGCCCACTAGCTGAGCAAAAGCGCTTAAAGTTTGAGTTAATATACAATCTTCCTGAGCAAGCTTGTTACTACTGCGACCAACAAAAACTAAGGCAAATTATTATTAACCTAGTCGGTAATGCAATTAAATTTACCGATAAAGGTGAAGTTAAAATTCAGGTGGAATTACTCGAAGAACGCCAACTTGAGCACCACATTCGCATCAGCGTAATTGATTCAGGTCCAGGCATTGAAGATGACGAAATTGAGTACCTTACAGAGCCATACGTACAAAGTAGCGCAGGTAAAGAAAAAGGCGGAACAGGCCTAGGCCTTGCTATCACCAGCCGCCTACTAGCCAAACTGGGCTCCCAACTTGATATTACCAGTGAGTTAGATAAAGGCAGTTCGTTTAGCTTTGATATCACGCTTGTGCTTGGCGAACTCAGCCTTGTTGAACAGCGCCATCAATCAAAAGATTATTTAACTGGATTAGATGTATTACTGGTCGAGGATTTAGATTTAAATCAAAAAATAGCCATAGAATTTATGGCTGATGATGAGCATAAAATCAAGCTCGCCCGCGATGGTAAAAGTGCTATTAACCTGATGCAAGAGTACCACTTTGATGTTGTGCTATTAGACATGAACCTGCCAGATCTGACTGGCCAAGAAGTACTTAAAACCCTCAAAGGTATGGAGCATAAAAATCAACGTACCCCAGTACTCGCCTTTACTGCCAGTTTAAGCCCTGACGAAATCAAAGAGTATTTCTCATTAGGAATAAAAGACATTGTTGGTAAACCAATTAAACAACAAAAATTACGCCAAGCATTAAGTGATTCACAAAGCAGCCATGCACCCAGTATTGCCGTTGAGCTGAGTGATGTTTTATATGACAATACCGCAGAAGACACATTAAAAAGCTCTTTTAGTGAAGACGAGATTTCGTCTATTTACAACGAGTTTGTATTATCCGCACGCAACAAGCTGATCCGTGCTCAGCAATTATTAGATGAAGATAAAGAACAATGTATCAAGCTGCTCCATCGCCAAGCAAGTACCGCTTTACAGCTCGGTTTTAACCGCTACGGTATAGAGTTAAAAAAAATAGAACGACGCTTACTCGATAACAAACCGCTTAAAGAGTCACTCACAGAAGCGTTGGTACTGTGGCAAAATAGCCTTGAGCAATATTTAAAGTATGTCAGGGAGCAAATGAGTTGACGAGTTGGCGAGTTGGCGAGTTG
>NZ_JACJFH010000127.1:0-9840 GCF_014164495.1 Pseudoalteromonas sp. SG41-5
AATACAGTGTGTTCCCCGTACTCACGGGGCTGAACCGGTGCCGTAACTACTAGCATTGTACAAATTCAAGTGTTCCCCGTACTCACGGGGCTGAACCGCTAACTTTTCCGTCCGCCGTTTTAATTTTTGCGTGTTCCCCGTACTCACGGGGCTGAACCGCGTGGGTTATCTGTGTAATTTATCTTTTTAGTGTGTTCCCCGTACTCACGGGGCTGAACCGAGATAGCATCAATTTGGAATGTGCAGCTATTAGTGTTCCCCGTACTCACGGGGCTGAACCGTGACCATTCAGTAATAGGCAGGCAGGGTGACGGTGTTCCCCGTACTCACGGGGCTGAACCGTTTGCAACAACAGCGGATGAGTTAGGTGTTAGGTGTTCCCCGTACTCACGGGGCTGAACCGCGCGCATTGCACAAAACGTCGCACCTTGGCTTGTGTTCCCCGTACTCACGGGGCTGAACCGCTTAGGCTCTGCACTATCAAAAGATTTATACGCGTGTTCCCCGTACTCACGGGGCTGAACCGCACAGCGCCGAGGTGTGGCATGAGTATTTTAAGTGTTCCCCGTACTCACGGGGCTGAACCGGTTAGGTGATATTATCTCGCAGCTATGGCGTTGTGTTCCCCGTACTCACGGGGCTGAACCGCTTTTGCTGCAGCGGTCTTTTCACTAAACATGCGTGTTCCCCGTACTCACGGGGCTGAACCGCAACCATCAATCAGTGACCGCATTATCTACATGTGTTCCCCGTACTCACGGGGCTGAACCGCCTGATTTATCAAAGTTCGTTGACACAACCGCGTGTTCCCCGTACTCACGGGGCTGAACCGCAATCATTCATACTTTCGATGTATGCGATCATGTGTTCCCCGTACTCACGGGGCTGAACCGCCATTTAAATACATGGTGCGGATTATCGTAAAGTGTTCCCCGTACTCACGGGGCTGAACCGATATCGAGTTCATGTTGAGCATGAATACAGGAGTGTTCCCCGTACTCACGGGGCTGAACCGGATACCTTTGTAGATATTAATGCTGTTGATGAGTGTTCCCCGTACTCACGGGGCTGAACCGGTAAACAAACCTTCTTTATCAGCCTCTTTTTGGTGTTCCCCGTACTCACGGGGCTGAACCGACTATCAATTGAGTCTGCAAGACTGCCAACTTGTGTTCCCCGTACTCACGGGGCTGAACCGCTGATACATTTATACCATCAATTAATACAACAGTGTTCCCCGTACTCACGGGGCTGAACCGCAAAAAAACTAGCACAAACACTGACACCACCAGTGTTCCCCGTACTCACGGGGCTGAACCGATGGAAACCGACATCACAAGCGGTGGTGAGAAGTGTTCCCCGTACTCACGGGGCTGAACCGAATAAAGAAAAATCAGCGGTTGTTAATGACTTGTGTTCCCCGTACTCACGGGGCTGAACCGCTAGCTGAATCGGTTTGAGCATCTTGAAATATGTGTTCCCCGTACTCACGGGGCTGAACCGTATGCTGCCAGTGGGTTTGTGCATTTTGGCAAGTGTTCCCCGTACTCACGGGGCTGAACCGACGTTGAGGGGCTTGATCCTATCACCGCCTATGTGTTCCCCGTACTCACGGGGCTGAACCGTTAAATCATACTCTGATTTAGTTGCTGACTTAGTGTTCCCCGTACTCACGGGGCTGAACCGCCTTAGTTGCTTTTCGTTTAATATGCGATTAACGTGTTCCCCGTACTCACGGGGCTGAACCGGTATTAAATTATGTTAAACACAGCACAGTATTGTGTTCCCCGTACTCACGGGGCTGAACCGAAGGATTCGCTCGATTTAACATGGAACCGAACGTGTTCCCCGTACTCACGGGGCTGAACCGTCATCGTGCTTACTTGTGCCGCCCGCTTCTTTGTGTTCCCCGTACCCACGGGGCTGAACCGCCCTGCGCTTGTTGCCCAAGCTCTAGCCCTTGGTGTTCCCCGTACCCACGGGGCTGAACCGTAAACGAGTTTAACGCTAACTTGCCAGAGCCCGTGTTCCCCGTACTCACGGGCTGAATTGGTGAATTTAACTGGCTAAGATTTCACTTGCTGAAGTGATCATTTTGCGTTGCGGGTGACATTTCGCGCTAAAGCACGGCCTACAGTACAGGACATTTGGAGTATTGTTGAATTTATAAAGGGAGGGGTTAAGCAACATGTAATACTTTGATTTGTCGCGAGGTAAACTCGCTGCTACGAATACATGGCTCTAATGCTCTTCATCAAAGACTTGAATTTGATTGCGGCCTGTTTTTTTTGCCACGTAAAGTGCGCTGTCGGCGGCGAGGATCATCATATCGGCGGTGGTGTATTTATCTGGTTTACAGCTGTAACATCCGATGCTGAGGGTGAGGTGGTCGGCTACGTTTGAATTTGGGTGCAGGATATTTAGTTGGCTTATTTGCTGCTGCAGTAATCTGGCAAATTTTAAGCAGTGGGGTTTATCAATGCTGGGTAACACAATTGCAAATTCTTCTCCGCCGTAGCGAGCTGCTAAATCACCTTGTCGCTTACATAAGCGATGCAAGGTTTGGGCAACTTGTTTGAGTGCCTCATCGCCTTGCTGGTGGCCATGATTGTCGTTATAAAGTTTAAAATAATCGATATCACAAATGATTAAACTCAATGGTTGATGTGAGCGTGTTGCGCGTTGAATTTCACTGAGTAAGGTTTGATCAAAACAGCGGCGATTGGCGATATTTGTCAGGCTGTCGAGATTTGCTTGTGATTGCAGTTCTTGGTTGGCTAAAAGTAATTGCTGTTGAGCTTGCTCTAAGCGTTGTTTATACAGAACGTTTTTCAGTGCATTGGCAATAATTTCACCTACCAGTTTGATCCGCATAAGGTCGGTGTCGGTCCAGTGGCGTATATGTGTTACACAATCACAGCCAATAAAACCAAATAAGGCGTTTTCAGAGCGCAGCCCAATACATAAAACAGACTTGATCCCCTCTGATTCAAATTCAGCTTTTTCAGCAGCAGCGGCTGGGGGTAACAAGTCTACATCAGATACCTTAAAAACGTGCTTTTCGTTCATGGTACTAAAAAAATACGGTAATAAATCTTGTTGAATATCTTGCAGCTTTTCTTTAAAAGGCTTGACCTGCGTATTAACCCATTCATGAGTATTGCTCATGGCTTTGCCGTTTTCACTAAATTGGAATAAATAGCTACGATCAGCATCACAAAATGTACCTATGGTTTTTAAAGCGCTTTCGATCTGTTGATCGAGGTTGTCTATTTGTATATCAATAAGTTGTGTTGATATTTTTGCTATTACTTCGTCAAAATCAGCGTGTACAGTAAACGATGTGTGCGGTTCAAGCGCCAGCATTATTAACTGTGGGCCAATTAAACTATAGGTGACTGTAACACGCAGGAGTGTGTGTTTTGTGGCAATGTTATAGATGTGTTCGGTGTTATTTTGGGGAGTTAAAAAGGTCTGATAATCAACAATCGTGTGGTTTTCTGTGTGTTTAATTGATAAGTGTTGAAATGCTTTTTCCACTGGACTTATTGCTGGCATTAATTTAAGTAACTGCTGACTTGATGCGTTGGCGTGCAGCGTATCTGTTTGTTGATCAAACAGCACAATTGCAAGTGGCAACGCTTGTAAAGATTGCCAAATTTCGTCTACAGAATACTGTCTCACTGGATTTCCAACTTCTTATTAACATATTAAGCTTACATTCAATTTTAAGAAAATGGTATTTTAATTAGCCGTTTTATATATAAATTAACTCGATATTAAGTTTTTAGTGCGTTTGGCTTATGGAAGTACTACAATTGATACTGTATATCATTACTCTTTTAAACGTTTTTTAGAATGATGACTCTTAGCACACTTAAGCACAGGTAAAACCGCTTTTCATGACCGACATTACAACTCACCAAGCATCACGACGTAGATTATTAATTGCATTAGCAATCACTAGCTCATTTATGGTTATTCAAGTTATTGGTGCCTATTATGCAAACTCTCTTGCCGTATTAGCCGATGCTGGGCATTTATTTGTTCATAATAGTTCTTTATTTATTGCTTTGATCGCATCGAGCTTAGCGATTCATTTAGCTAAAAACTACAACGATGGTTATCAAAAAGCAGAGTTGACCGGTGGTTTGATCAACGGTTGTTTATATTTGGCGATCAGCCTGGTGATTTTATACGAAGGCGGCGAGCGCTTTGTACATCACCATGAAGGGCAAGGCCCCGTCGTCAATAGCTATTTAATGTCGGTTATTGCCGCCACTGGATTTTTATTTCACGGTGCTGCAGCATGGGTATTATATAAAGGTAGAAAGGCTAGCTTTAATGTTTATGCGGTATTTTTACATTCATTTTTTGATTTGATTTCAACTGTCTCTACGTTTATCGCCGGTATACTTATTTATCTAACTGGTTGGAGCATTATTGATATTTTATCGAGCATGCTGATTGCGTTATTTGTTTTGTTTACAGGTGTAAAAGTGATTGTTGGATGCGTTAAAGGTCTGCGTTTAAATAAAGCAAAACTACCCGATGTGGCCGATATTGAAAGTGCCATAGGACAAGTTGAGCATGTAGAAAATGTGCACAATGTTACGGTTATGCGCCGTGACAAGGAGTTAGTTGTAGGGGCGCATGTGGTACTTAAACAACATTGCACTATAGAAAAACATGATGAAGCATGCCGACTTAAAGTTGAGCAATTGCTAGCAAGGCAATTTAATGTTGGCAACAGCGTATTACAAATCGAAAGTCATGGTTGTCAGCATTAAATACAACTAGTTAACTTGGCAAAATGCGTTTTTTATTTTACTTTTAGATATAGCCTATTTTATACGGAACAATCCATTGCCGTTTTTTCAGCATCGATATTTTGCATTCAGCTGTTCTATACTTTTAGGCGTGTTGGCCGGTTTTGTTAATTTACTGCCATTTTGGTTTCTCGACAGCTCTGAATTTTTATTTGGTCAGCTGTTTGTTTTAATTTGTTTGTTGCTATTTGGCTTACGCTACGCGTTAGTTGCTTGTACTATCAGTGCGGCTTTTATTTTTTATCGTTGGGGGCATTGTTGGCCATCAATTGTGTTTGTTGGCGAAGTGCTTTGGCTGTATCACTTTAGCTTTAAAACTGCACGGCTGCTGTTTATTCGCGGTATAATTTATTGGTTGTTAATTGGTATTCCGCTGCTGGGACTCATTGGCTATTTTATCATTGAGTTGCCATTACTGGCGGTCATTACCGCCTTGGTTAAGTATTTTTTAAATGCAGCCATTGTTTTATGCGTTATTGATTTACTCAGTTTCTTCTTTATTCAGCAAGTGTGGCAAAAACGACCAAATTCGCTGTATAAAATTCTTAATTACATTGTAAGCATCCTCATTATTTTAGTGGTGTTATTAACCACCATTGTACTTACCAACAATCATTATGCGCGTATCGAATATGAAGTGAAGGCGCAGCTTGCTGAAAAATCCGAAGACATTGCTGAAAAAATTGACCTGTATTTAAATGGCTATCGCCGTGGCATCGTATTAACTGCAAAAGCCATCGAGCAGGGGGTCGATAAACAGTTAGCATTGAGTCAGTTAATGGCACTATACCCTAACTTTCTTACATCAATGGTTACGGATGAAAACGCAATAGCTCAGGTATTTAATCCACTTAGTTTGCAAGAAAGCTTAAAAGGCAGCAATTTATCGGTTGCCGATCGCGATTACTTTACGATCGGTAAAGACTCGCCAACAGGGTATATTTCTAATGTTTTTAGGGGCCGAGGATTTGGTAATGAACCCATTGTGGGTGTTTCTGCACCAGTGCATATTAACGGGCGTTTTCAGGGAGTGGTTGAAGGTTCGTTAGTGTTGGGCTCCTTTTTGCAATTTAGGCCAACCATATTTGATAATGATGGTGAACTGATAATTCTTGATGCCAAAAAACACGTGGTGTTTAGCACCTTACCTAATCATTATTCGGTATTGACTCAGCTCACTGAAGATAAATTTACCCAGTTACAAGGTGATCAACAAGCCATTATGACCACCGACATTGATGGCGAACAATATTACGTAAAAATATATTTATCACAGCAACAAGGTTGGTATGTAGCAAGCTTATTAAAACGGAAATACGCTAATCTTGTGGCGGCAAGTGCGTGGGGGCAATCACTATTACTAACTCTTGTGGTGATTATTTTGATCAGTATCTTTATCACCCAGTTGAGTCGATGGTTAGTGAGGCCAATAGATGAGCTTACTGAACAAATCGATGCCTTTGATCCTAAAGCTGAAATCAGTGATTTACAGACTCAAAATAATGCGTGGCTGGAGGTGCTGAGCTTACAGCAGCAATTTGCTACTTTAGCATTTAAATTGACCAGCAACTTTAAAGATCTAGAACAAGTAAACACTGAAAATGCAGCACTTAATCTGCATTTAAAACAGTTTAATGTAGAGCTAGAGTATCAAGTAAATGAAAAAACAGATGAATTAGTTAAAGCTGTGGCAACTGCAAATCAGGCCAGCAAAGCTAAATCACAATTTTTAGCGAATATGAGTCATGAAATTCGCACCCCGCTTAACGGTATTATGGGGCTGACTGATATTTTACTTAATGCTGATGACGTGAAGTTGGAATACCGCGAACAATTGCAAATGATCCAGCAAAGCGCTAAAAATCTATTATTGATTTTAAACGATATTTTAGACTTTTCGAAAATTGAGGCGGGGGCGGTCAAACTAGACATTCATATAGTTAATGTACGAAAACTGCTTACTCAATTAGCACAGGTGTTTACAAATACTGGCGTACAGCCAGGCGTTGAATTTATATTAAATATTGCCCCGTCAGTACCCGATGTGGTGCAGTTAGATTCACTAAGGTTAAGCCAAATTGTCAATAACTTGTTGAGTAATGCAGGGAAATTTACGAAAACTGGTAGTATAACGATGAACATTGATTATGCTGATAATCATTTATCTGTGGCTGTAACTGACACTGGCATTGGTATTTCTGGGCAACAGCAATCATCGTTGTTTCGTGAGTTTACTCAAGCTGATATTTCAACCACGCGGCAATATGGTGGCACAGGATTAGGCTTAACTATTTGTAAGCGAATAGTTCAGTTAATGGGAGGCAAGCTTAAATTACACAGCGAGATTGGTAAAGGCAGTTGCTTTACTATCACCATTCCTATTGAAGTAGCGCAACTTACCCATGAAGTAGATATACAGCAAAGCATTCCTGACTTAACTGGGTTGAAAGTATTACTGGTAGAAGATAATCAAATCAATCAAATCGTTATTGCAAAAATGCTCAGTGACACCCATTGCACCTTAGAAGTTGCTAACGATGGTGAAAAAGCATTGGCGTGTTTACAACACAATATGGCCGATATTATTTTAATGGATTGCCAAATGCCTATTATGGATGGTTATCAGTGCACAGCTGAAATCCGTAACAACAGTGCTCAATTTGGTCCTGTGATTATTATTGCCATTACCGCAAATGCTTTTGAAGACGACCAAAAACGTTGTTTAGAAGTGGGTATGGACGATTTTATAGCCAAACCCGTGGATCGCGGCCAACTTTTTCAATGCCTTAAAAAGTGGGCTGATACATTGAGCTAGGTAGTTTGCAATTTCTCTAGCAGTGCTTGGATATACGCATCGCTAATGAGAATCTCTGCAGTTGTTGGTTTTGCAAAGTAATAGCCTTGAAGGTCATCACAGCCGATACTGTTTAAAAAGCGTATTTGCTCAATTGTTTCTACGCCTTCTGCAATACAATATAGATCTAGGTTTTCAGCTAAGGTGTGGATTGTTTTGATGATTGATTCATTATTACTATCTTGGCCGATATTACGCACAAAGCTTTGATCAATTTTAATCACATCAATTGGAAATTGACTTAAATACGTTAAAGACGAATACCCGGTACCAAAATCATCCAGTAATAATTTAAAACCTGCGTTTCTGAGCGCTTGCAGCTGCTTAGCTGCTTTGTTTTTGTCATCAAGCAAGGTGTTTTCGGTGATCTCTAAACGTAACTGAACAGGTTTTATATGATGCTGATTTAAAATAAGTAATAAGCGTTCGGTTAAATTAGATTTTAAAATATGCACAGGTGATAGATTTAACGATAAGTAAAACCGTGGGTTAGCTTTAAATAATGGTGCGAGATCTTCAAGTGCACGGGTCAGCGCCTGCTCGGTGAGTACATCGATTAAACCAGTTTCTTCTGCAATAGGAATAAACACTGCCGGGGATATCAATTCTGCTTGGTGTTGCCAGCGCATTAATAGCTCTACACCTTTGATTTTTTTGCTTTTATTATTAACAATTGGCTGGTAATTATTAAAAAATAAATCGTCTTTGTAGGCATCTTTTAAGGCATTTTCGAGCAGTAGTTTTTGGGTGATTTGGTTATTCATTTGTTCAGTGAAAAACTTAAAGCCGTTGCGGCCCGATTGCTTAGCATGCATCATTGCGATGTCGGCATTACGAATAAGCTCATCGGTGGTGTCGGCATCAAATGGGTAGAGTGCCACACCGACGCTGGCCGAGATATTAATTGCAAAATCGTTGATCACCACCCGTTTTGCAAGTTCTTCAGTGAGGCTACGCACTAAGTTACTCAAACTTTGTGGCGAGTCTAAGTTTTTAATTAATAATAAAAACTCGTCACCGCTTTGACGCCCAACAATGGCATTTTTATCAAGCATACTATTCATTCGATAGGTAATATCACATAACAGCTGATCGCCAACCGCATGACCAAATGAGTCATTCACCGGTTTGAATTTATCTAAATCTATAAACAGTAAAGCAACTAGACTGGCATGTGTATCGGCATCTTTTATCGCATGCGATATCTTTTGATACATTAGTGACCGATTTGGTAGCTTAGTTAATGGATCATAGTTTGCCAGATAGCGTAGTTCATTTTCAGCGCGTTTTTGCTCGGTTAAATCAGAAATAACCACCACATAATAACTCACTACATTACTGTCTTTTGCCACTGCGGTAATACTAATATGAATAGGGTGCGACGGATTTATCTTAGTTTTTATATAAGCGTCACCACGCCAATTTTGTTTCGGTTGTAATGATTTTAGAATATTGATGAAATCGACATATTGTTTTTTCCCCAGTGCTGCTAAAAACCGTTTTAGTTCAAGCTTTGCTGGGATTGTTTGAATAGAAAAGGCTTCTGCAAAGCTATTATTAACAGAAAACGGAGTCAGTTGACTGTCTAAAATAAGTAGCCAATCGTTTATTTGGCTAAAGGCTTCGCCTAATACCGCAGCTTGCTGTGCTGTAGCACGTTGTTCGGTTATATTGGTATAGATTCCAGCTAATCTTGTAGGATAGCCTTGCTCGTTCGTTTCAATCACTTTACCGATATCGTGATACCAAAGCCAGTTTCCATTAGCATGTTGAAGCCGATACGTGACCTGCCATTGTTGAGCATTTTTTTGAGTGATGAATAAATGCCAATCATGAAGAACTTTACGTTTATCATCTGGGTGTATTAATGCGCAAAAATCGTCAAAATTGAACTTTTGTGGCAAAGTTTTATAGCCTAGCTCATGTTTTAAGCGCTGCTGCTTTATCCAATGTGCGGCAATATCAACTTCCCATACACCGCTTTTACTACTGTTTAAAGCAAGCTCTGTTTGTTGTTGTGATTGCAGTATTTCATCATGAGTATGCTTAATAATGCGCTGACGGGAGCGGTATTGCCAAAAAATAACAAATAGCACTAAAAACGTAAGTAATAAATAAAGGCTTATTGCAAGTGGCGAGCGCCACGGAGCATAGGCA
>NZ_JACJFH010000128.1:0-9719 GCF_014164495.1 Pseudoalteromonas sp. SG41-5
GGTATAACCACCAACAATGGCGGCAAAAAAGCGTGAGATAACAGCAAAACGGTAAGCATGGGCTTGATAAGCTTGGCTTAATTTAGATCTTATAGAGAGTGTTTGGCTGTTTTTGACAGATTGAGCGTGCATGATGATCCCTCAAAGTCCCAAATGGGGGCGAATAAAGAGGGTATTATATATTCTAGATACAGAAAAGATAGTGATTCGTATTTTCTTTGTTGTTTGTTCGGGTGATAGCGCAATAATACTCAGTATATTTACTTAGTAAAATGATGATCTGCTTTTATCATTTGCTGTTTTAATTGAAAAGTTCGCAAATTTTTCAACTGCTTGTATGCTTAGTGATTGGAAGGCTATAAGCCGTTACATTAATTTTTTAGGGAGTACTATGTCAGCACACAAAAAACTTAATTATGTTGAATTTGCCGCAGCAGATTTAATCGCCACTAAGGCATTTTTTAGTGCGGTTTTTGATTGGCAGTTTATTGATTATGGCCCTGAATATACGTCATTTAGTGCTGATACTGCTGGGCTTGATGGCGGTTTTTATCAAGCACCACTTAGCTCATTAACGCAACATGGTGCAGCTTTGTTAGTATTTTATAGCGAGGATATTGCGCAAACACAGGCTAAAGTAGAGCAATATGGCGGGAGTATTATAAAACCAATTTTTGATTTTCCTGGGGGCTGTCGATTCCATTTTACCGAGCCCAGTGGCAATGAATTTGCAGTGTGGTCAGAACATAATTGAACGCAAAAATAGATCATAATTTTACTAACTCAAGGAAATGAATTGAATGACAGATTTGAGTTGCGAAGAAATTAAAGCATTTGTACCAGCAAAAGATTTTGCGCTTAGTTGTGCGTTTTATCAGCATATGGGCTTTCAAATCGCGTGGGAAACCCCAGATATGGCGTACTTTTACCACGGAGACTGTAGTTTTTTACTGCAAAATTTTTATAATCCAGAGCACGCTAAAAATTTTATGATGCACTTATTAGTTGCAGATGTGACAGCATGGCATGATAAATTAACAAGTGCAGGGTTGGCGCAAAAATATAATATAAAAATTACTGAGCCAAGCTTGCAAGCGTGGCAAATGATTGATTTTGTTATTTATGATCCAAGTGGTGTGCTGTGGCGAATAGGGCAAAGCAGTGATGATGGCTAGCACCTTGTTAAAGCAAGTTAGTCAATGCGTGATCTGTGAGCCTGAGCTGGCGCTTGGGGCACGTCCGGTGCTGCAATTTAATCCCAGTGCGCGTATTTTAATTGCAGGGCAAGCGCCGGGGCTTAAAGTACACCAAAGTGGCATTCCATTTGATGATGCCAGTGGTAAGCGGCTGCGCGAGTGGTTAGGGCTTAAGCCATGCGATTTTTATGATGCAACTAAGGTTGCTATTTTGCCGATGGGCTTTTGTTACCCAGGTAAAGGTAAGTCAGGCGATTTAGCGCCGCGTAAAGAATGCGCACCTGCATGGCGTTCCCAGTTTTTAGCGGCACTGCCCAATATTAAGTTAACCATAGTGCTGGGTAAATATGCCCAAGCGTACCAGTTACCACACACAAAACATTTACCCCTCACTGAGTTAGTAAAATCATGGCGTGAGTATTGGCCAGATGTTTTGCCATTGCCACACCCGAGTCCGCGTAATAATATTTGGCTAACTAAAAACCCTTGGTTTGAGCGTGATGTGGTGCCACAGTTGGCGCAAACTATTCAAGCAATTTTGCAATGTGAGGATGATTAGTTTGATGATCAATACCCAATTTGAGCAGCATGGCTTTTTTCATGTAAAAGGTTTTTACACTGAACGTGAACTTGTGCATGAGCGCGAAGTGATCAATTGTTTTCATCAGCAATGGATCGCAGATAATCAACAGTTTTATCAAACCAAGGCGGTTAATAGTGCCTATTTAACTGCAAATACCTATTTAGATGAGGCCCAGCGCTTAGTATTATTTAAGTTTATTGCCAGCCATAAGTTAATGGCTCAAGTTGATTCGATACTTGAATCAGCGGCCTTTATGAATACCCAGTTGTTTTTTAATCCGGTTAATCCTGAGCAAGAAAATTATTGGCATCGTGATATGCAGTACCATTTAAGCTTGGCGGAGCAGCAAGCTGCGCTATCGGGTCCTGAAGTGATACATTGTCGGGTTGCGCTTGAGGATGAGCCAGGTATTGAGTTAGTACCAGGTACCCATCGACGTTGGGATACCCCTGATGAGCTGGCAACTCGGTTGGCGATTGAGCACAACAACACCAGCGATGATTTAGCCACCGGCCATGTGATAGAAATGCAAGCAGGGGATTTATTAATTTTCTCGGCAAATATGATCCACCGTGGTTTATACGGTAAAGACCGCTTAGCGCTGGATATTCTTTTTGGTGAGCCACAGCCCCATGTACTGCATTTTGTTCAGGATATCTGTTTGCCTACTCCAGCGATGCTTTCGACATTAGAAGATGCCAGTGCCTTTGCGGTTACTTTGGCACACCAAGAATAACCGCGCTACATAGACCTGCCTAAAAACCACATGGGCTGCTGTAATAATCTCGAAAGATAAACAGGTCTGAGCTACATTTCGCTGTTACTTAACAGCGCCAGTAGTTGATCTTTAGACATTTGCCCAGCATCACCACTGCCGGCGAGTACTTTATCTGCGAGTGCTTGTTTATGTTCGTGCAATTGCAGGATTTTTTCTTCAATGGTATTTTGTGCTATCAGTCGGTACACAGTAACGGGGCGTGTTTGCCCTAGGCGATGCGCGCGATCTGATGCTTGTTGTTCAACCGCAGGATTCCACCACGGATCGAGATGCAGTACATAATCAGCCGCCGTTAAATTAAGCCCCGTGCCGCCTGCTTTTAAGCTGATCAAAAACAGTGGTGCATGACCTGCTTGAAATTTATCAACTTGTTGTTTGCGTTTGTTAGTACTCATGCTGCCGTCAAGATAACAATAATCGATGCCGCGTTTTTGTAAGCGCTTTTCAACCAGTTTTAACACATCGACAAATTGGCTGAAGATCAGCGCTTGGTGGTTGTTTTCTAGTAATTCTTCAATAATCGCTTCTGCAGTGTCGAGTTTACTAGATGGCAACTTACTATTTTCTAATAACAACTGCGGGGCAATACAAGCGCGGCGTAATTTAGTTAATGACGCCAAGATAGTAATGTATTGGCTATCTTCCTGATTTGCTTGTTCAAGTGCATTTAAACGGGTTGCTTCGTACAGTGCTTGCTCTTTTTCACTTAATGCGAAGGTTAAGTTTATTTCGGTTTTTTCTGGTAACTCGGTCAATACCGTTTGTTTGGTTCGACGCAGGATAAATGGAGCAATGAGGGTTTTCAGGGTATCGGCTTGTTGTTGGTTTTTATCGGCGTTACCAAAGCGCTTTTTAAATACTGGCAGGGTATGTAAAAAGCCTGGCATTAAAAAGTTAAACAAGCTCCACAGTTCACCTAAATGGTTTTCGATTGGTGTGCCTGATAGGGCAATTTTAAATTGACCATTGAGTGCAAATGCGGCTTTAGCTCTTAAACTCAAGGGGTTTTTAATTGCCTGTGCTTCGTCAAAGACAATATTAGCAAAAGAAAATTGCGCCAGTTGTTCACCAATTAGTGGCAGTAAACCATAACTGACGATCACTAAATCGTGTTTACCAGCCGTTGCCAGAATATCAGCGCATGCAGTGGCGTTTTCAATGATTTTTACATGCAAAGCCGGCGCGAATCGCTCGGTTTCAACTTGCCAGTTATGACACACAGATTTTGGCGCAACCACTACACTGGCACCTAAACTACTGCGCATTTGTAACACGGTTAAGGTTTGTAAGGTTTTACCCAGCCCCATGTCATCGGCTAAACAAGCATTGAGTCCCCAGTTGGCCAGTTGCATTAGCCATTTAACCCCGACTACTTGATAGTCTCGTAAAATATGGACTAAATGTGCAGGTAAGGTAGGGTCGATAGTTTGCTCAAATTTAGCTAAACGCGTTTTCCAGCTGTCACCAAATGTGACATCACCTAAGTCGGCAATGCTTTGGTGTAAAGGCAATGCACGCGCGTTGGCAATCCGTAGTTCATCACTTGGGTTGTGCTTATCAATATTTTGCATCCCTTCTAAGCGATTTAATAAGTTAGTTAAACGCTGATCCAATAATAATGAATTGCCTTCCGAAAACTCTAAAATGCTGCCACGGCGCGGGGCTTTAAGCAGGGTTTGTAATTCGTATATTTGGCCGCTAGGGAGTGAGATTTTACCACTGACGCTTAACCAATCGTTATCATCATTTAAGTTAAGAGAAAGGTGCTGGCTTTTGGCAACTCTCATGCCTTGGCTCGTTTCGTCCCAACTTAATACCAGAGACTGTGCTTTTTGCGCAGCTTCAAGTAACTCAATTGCTTGGCTAATATCTTCAGGTAAATAAAACTGCTGTTGAATTTGATTATGTTGCGGTGATTGCCGATCAGCAAATAATCCGGCCATATTTTTCAGTAAATTTCTAAACGCTTTTTGCTCTGCTTTTAAATCACGTTTAATAACAATGCTGTCGGTTTGATCATCATCAGTATGTGCAAGTGTCAAAGCACCAATGCCGGGCTCAACCCAAGGGCCATCTACGCCATTTGGCATGGCATAAAAGTTAATGTTGATACCTAATTGGGTAAGAGCGATCACTGCGGCAAATTCACACAAGCCTTGGCGTACGTTGTTGATATGAGCAAACTCGGTACGCTGGCTGCTAATATGATGCTCGTTAGCCAGTACTTGTAATGCGGCATTTAGTTGTGGCAGTTTTTCTTCGGTTAAATTATTGGGTTGTTGCTCAAATAGTTGCAGTAATTTGAGCTGTTTGTCATCAATGGCGAATACTTGGTAACAATTTGCGTGACTGTGGATAAGTAAAAAGTCACAGTCCGGATCGCTGATACTCGGTTGCATTACCAGGCGATAGCAATCATTGCTGTCTTGTGCAATTTCAATGACAAACTCGCCTTTGATCAGCGTAAGTGGCTGTCCATTGTGATCTTCAAGCCCTTTAAACCCTATTAGTGCTTGTAATACCGCGGCCGTTGCATGTATTTCGTGATAACCAAATCCGGCATGGTTGTTGAGCACTTGTACTAAGTTATGATCGGCGCTGGTTAATGCATCTTGATACTGGTTATAAGCAAGTTCTTGGGCGTTTACTTTACGACCTTTGGTCCATTCGCCTTTGGCATTGAGTTGCTGTACTTTGGCTTGTATGAGCGGTAAATCTAAATGGGTTAAATCCAGTTGCCATACAATTCGTTGCTGCGCAGTAGGCGTATCAATTTGGCTAATATCATTAAGCCAACGCTGCCATTGTGGGACGCGGGTAAAGTGCTGTAATAAACCAGTATTGGGTAATGGTGTGTCATCGCTAAGCCAATTAACTAAGTGCTGGCATTGCTCAGCTAACCAGTGTTGATGCGCACTAATTGCGCTATTGAGCTGTTCTAACAGTTCAGTATCACCCCTTAGATGATTTACCTGTTCGTCTGTGGCGTTTTTAATAATTGCCAGTAATAAGCAAAATAATGGCGCTAATGCATTCGGGTTACCAAGTAGATGACTTAAGCTGTTGCTTAAACGATGGTTTTGATAGTTAGCTAAATCCTCTTCCAGCAAATAATCAATCGCTTGGCTTGGGTGGCTTAATTCCCCAAGATTTTTTTGATACCATTTTCGACAGGTATTTAGTTGTTTAATATCTGCAGCGGTTGCACTGATAAATAGGCATACAGTGTAAAGTAATCCGGTGATCTCGGTCGGATAGATGCCTTTGCCAAAGTTTTTTCTAAACGCTGTTAAAGCGCTTTTATACTGTATCAAAGCAATATCAATAAACTCACCCTTGATGGCATTGGTATTTGCTTCATAAAAAGTGGCTAAAACACGGTCTCTTTTATCATCTAACAATTCAGCAAAATTATCTTCTTGTAATAATATGGCTAAATTCTCATTCAGATAAATGCGTTTTCTCAGCTCTGTTGTTGGGAGCGCTTTGGCAATCAGAGTCGGCCATGCACGCTCACTGGTGAGGTTGAAAAATTGACCGCGGATAAAGTTATCCAAGCAAAGCTGTTGCCATTGCTCAGGAAGGCATTGCCACAGTTGCTCGCTGTATGGTGATTGCGCGAGCAAATTAACAAAAGCGCTATCAAGCTCAAGTGATAAATCACCAGGGAGCGGTTTTTTTCCGCTTTTTGCGCGGTCAAGATCATTAAATAGCAGGTGCAGAAAGTGCACGGCTTGATCGTGGTAATAATAGCTTTTTGTAGCTTCGGTTAAAAAAGCATGCAATAAAACTGGCTGATGTTTTATAGCATTAATAGCTACATAAGCAACTGCGCTAACTGATATACGAAAGTTTGGTCCGTAGGGGAGCTTCCAAATTAAATCTTTAGATTCGAGTTGTTTAGTGTATTTAGCGACTTCAGCTTGAGAAAACGAATAGCCATTTTTAATGTGACTATAAAGACGTTTAGTGAGCTGCTGGACAGAGTTCTCATAGCCATGCGATGAGCCACTTATTATCAGTGCAAGTAATACACACAGTTGTTTTTGGTCGTTATCAGTTGTGGCGGGCGAAAAAGTACTTAATGGCATAAAATCAATAATTAAAGTCGCTAATGATTGCAGCCAGTATAAGTTTCAGCTGGGGGAGTTACAACTATAAAAAAGCGACCCTAAGGTCGCTTTTTTATAAAAACCTATTGCACTCTGGCAAATAGTTTTTGTAGTTGCGGCATATATTCTTTAATTAGTTTTAAATTACTTTCGCTAACAACCGGCGCATCTGTATTAGCAGCATTAGCTGAGTTACCAAGTGTGCCCATCATTGAACTAGCGCTGTTATTTTTCGAGCCGCCCATACTTTGCAAACCGCCCATTAACTGATTTACTTTATCTTTGTTTTCTGGCGATAAATTACCTTTGATGTTTTCAAGGTAAGCCATCGAGACTTCAGAACCCACAGTAATTAGTTGTTCAGGCGTGAAACCATATTTATTGGTAAGGGCTGCAAACTCTTTGTATAAATCATTATCTTTGATTGTACCAAGGGCGCCTAATGCCATTGCCGTCGAGCCCCCTTCAGAGCCACCTAACATACTACCCAAATCCATGCTTTTTAATGAATCTTGATTTTGTGACCAATCAACAACCGCGGGTAATGCTTGCATATAACCTTGTAAATCTTTTTCTGTGATATCTGCCGCAAGGCTTGAAAAACTCATTGCTAACAAACTAAGAGATAAAATTATTTTTTTCATGTTGAGCACCTTTTTTATTCAATTGTTAGTTGCATTAAAGACTATTAATTAGATAACCGCTATAAATTAAAGAGGGTTTTAGTCTGTTAACATCAGATGATATACTACATTTTTGCCTGATGTAGCTGAACCACATGTTAATTATTTCAAATACCGTAACAATCGATGAATGGGAAGTCGAGCTGTCAGCTATTCGTTCACAAGGAGCGGGTGGTCAAAATGTTAATAAAGTGGCCAGTGCGATCCACCTTCGCTTTGATATTAATCGCTCAAAGTTACCAGAGTTTTATAAAGAGCGGTTGTTGGCGTTCAATGATAGTCGTATCACTAAAGAAGGTGTGATTGTTCTCAAAGCGCAAAGTCATCGAACTCAAGAGCTAAACAGGGAAGATGCGTTAAAGCGACTAAAACAGCTTATTTTATCAGCCACTAAGGTCGAACGTGCTCGTCGTGCTACAAAGCCAACACGTAATTCACAGCGCAGACGCATGGATAAGAAAACCAAACATGGTAATACCAAAGCGCTGCGCGGCAGTGTTAAAGTTTAATTTATAAGTTTGGTTTAAGCACCTCAAATAACGCGTTAATATGATCGTCTCTATCATTAAGCGCAGCTATATAACGGTATTTTTCACCGCCAGCTTGTTCAAAAATCTCTCGGTTTTCACCTTCTAATTCTTCAAGTGTTTCAAGGCAATCAGCGCTAAATGCAGGGCTGATAATAGCCACGTCTTTAATCCCTTCGTTTGGTAAGCTCTCAAGGGTTGCATCTGTGTAAGGTTTTAACCACTCGGCTTTACCAAAACGGCTCTGAAAGGTGCTGATAACTAAATCTTTATCGAGTCCGAGCTTTTCGACCACTAAGCGAGTGGTTTGTAAACATAAGCAATGATATGGGTCGCCATTATCTAAAAACTGTTTAGGCATACCGTGGTACGAAAACACTAATTTTTGTGGCATACCGTGTTTTTCTAAATCTTCGCTAATGCTGTTAGCGAGTGACTCTAGGTAGGTTGGGTTTTTGTGATACCCATTTATAAAGTGAAGCTCTGGCACCCAGCGCCATTTTTTTAATACATTCGCCACGGCATCAAATGTTGAGCCTGTGGTTGGGCTTGAATATTGTGGGTAAAGTGGCAACACAATAATGCGGGTTAAGCCTTTATCTCTAAGCTCTTCAAGGCCGGCTTCGATTGATGGATTACCGTAGCGCATCGCCATAACCACTTCGGTATTGGTATAGCCATGCTGTTTTAATAAGGCATTTAATTTAAGGCTTTGCTGGCGTGTAATATGGGTCAGTGGCGAGCCATTTTCAGTCCAAATACTTTTATATAGTTTAGCTGAGCGTTTTGGGCGAATACGCAAAATGATGCCATGCAGGATGATCATCCACACAATACGCGGTATTTCTACGATACGAGGATCTGACAAAAACTCACGTAAGTAAATGCGCAATGCACTTGCTGTTGGGGCATCGGGGCTGCCTAAGTTGGTCAGTAAAATCCCTGTTTTTTGATTAAAACGCTGATCATGAGGGTTATCGGTAACGGCTGAAAATCGCGACACGCAATGCTCCTAAAGCAAAATAGACGGTTATGGAATATATGCTATTAATATTAATAGCTTATTGTAACGAATGAAAGGGTAAATAGGATCACTGATTTACAATGATTTGATCATGATCCTAAATGGAGTCGGTTTTTTAGCTTCTAGTTGCTGTAACTTTTCAATGGATTTAGCACTAAATATATGCCCCTTTGGCAGCAACATAATCCCTGTGTGACTATGCAGTGCATGGCTAAGTACCATATTGATGGCTAGCTCTTTGGCCGTTATTATTTTCATCGAGCCTACTTTTGCTTGCTGCTTAATGCATTTAACTCGGCAAGCCTCCAAAGCTTGCACTAATTTAGGATGGTAAAAGTTACCGCTGTACATTTTTACTGTTTCGAGTGCATGTTGGTGCTTTTCTTCATCTTTTAAATTACTTTGTTCAAATGCATCCCAATAGTCACGTGCAAGCGCGAGTATCATTGCACTAAGAGGAATATCATTACCTTTTAATCCTTTAGGTAGGCCATTTCCGTTATAGCGTTCGTACTGGTGATAAATGGCGTCAGATACTTCATGCAGATGAGTCGCAGGCATTAACATCAATTGTGCTGTACTTGGATGCGTATAATAACTTTTGCGTTGCTGTTCATTAAGCGCATGCACGGGTTTTTCATAAAGTGCGGGATCCATTGCTAACAGCACTATCTGAGCTAAGTAACCAGCCATTGCCGCCATTTCTATATTTTTTGGTGGTAGCCGCAACCGTTTTGCTTTTGGTGTAAGGGTATTGGCACTGTTCTGCCCTGTTGTTCCACTTACATTTGGATTGGACTTATTAAAGTTTTAGAG
>NZ_JACJFH010000129.1:0-9479 GCF_014164495.1 Pseudoalteromonas sp. SG41-5
ATTTGGCATATTCAAGTTTTTGTTGTGCACTGAGTGTTACTTTTGATTTTCTGGTCATAGTGATACCTTTTGGGTTTAGCTCATTTTACGCTATAAACCTGTCCAGTTTCATTAGACCATTACAGGGGGTAAATGTGAGCAACATCGAAGACTCTGACATTTTTCTTGTTTTTCTTAACGACGAGATCTCTTCTGCACAAAGGGCAAGAGCCATCAACTTCACAGAGTAAACTCATTTTAACCGTGTCATTTACACTAGCACGTCTTGGTTTTTCTGACAAAACTCTACACTCCATTTGCAGGGTACGACTTAATTGCTCTATTCACATAACAGCGTTTTACCAAGAATACCGATAAACACTCTTGAGTGATTATCCTAAACTGCGTAAATACACATTAAAATTTATAGTAATATTATTAACTTACTAATTTATGATGAAGATGACAACAAAAACTAGCCACGGCCATACCGAGGATTTACTTAATCGAGAACTAACATTTTTGTTAACCGAGAATGAAGAGCGTATAAAACAATAAAATCAATAGGTTACTTTAAATTTAAAATACCAAGCGAGAATTAATGCTAATTACATACCGCGAATTTTAGTATCGAAACTGCAAGCCCCTATTAAAGGAACGTGCTTACCTTATTTTAGTGAAACAAAAATGAGCCGCACAACAGCTATGAACGCATGCAAAAAGATACACTGCATTGTTGAAATTCAAAGTACTTAGTTAAGCCTTGTTTAATTAGAAAGGCGATAAAACACAGCTATAGGGTATGCTTTGAGATATTAAACAAACTCGTTCATTTCATATCTCAATACTGGCTATTAATGGCGTTACACTCAGTGCGCTTATGATGCCTAACTTGGCTGACTCATTCACTGAAAAGTACGCCCCTAAGGCAATGAACTATTAAGTGAGTGCTGCACAGCGTAACTACAACTTATAAAGCTACCTTTTTTCGTCTTCGATTTTTAATAATAGCTTTTTAATGTCGTTTTTGGCGCCCAAGATATGCTTTTTCAAAAAGTCACAGGCTTTTTTAGTGTCTTTTGCGCGACAGTGATTTAACAATGTGCGGTGCTCTTCGGGTGCGGTGGTTAAACCACCAGCCAGTAAAATATGCATGCGCACGTAGCGCTCTGAATTTTTACTATACATATCTACCAGCTCACGGGTTTGTGGCCGTTGCGCGCGCGAATATAATTTACCATGAAATCGACTATTTAAATCGCCTGTGGCAAGGTGGGTGTCGCCCGCATCCATAGCGCTTTCAAGCTCAGTTAAAATAAGCTCAGCGTCGATTAAATCTTGATCTGTTAAACCGTCTATTGAATGGCTTAATAGCTCTGCTTCAAGTAAGGCTCTTAAATCAAAAATCTCATCAATTTGTGATGCTGAAAGCTCTGTTGCCGTAGCTCCTTTGTGCGCTTCAAAGTTAACAAGCCCTTCGGCTTCAAGCTGAAGAAGTGCCTCACGTACAGGAATACGACTTACGTTCATCTCTGTTGCCAGTGCAGCTTGACGTAAGGGCTCGCCTGCTTTAATTTCACCAGAGAGAATTTTTGCGCGAATTGCTTCTGCAACAAGCTGGGTGCGGGTTTTGTGCTCGATAGCCATGGTGATCCTCTTACATTGCATTTAGCATACATTATACTCAAGTTCACTCATATGCCAAGTGAGAATCTGTCTGTACCCTATATAAACAAGGGGGAAAGCGGGAATATACAATTTGCATATCCCGCCCAATAAATCCTATGCTTGATAACAAATTGGTCGCATAAAACGTAACATTGCATTTGCGCCCACAGAGGTACTGCGTACATCGGTTGAACTTGGGAACGGCCCACCGTGGTTCATTGAAGCGCACACTTCAACACCTGTTGGCAGCTGATTTTTTATCAAACGACCTACTTTATATTGCAGCGCTTCGATAAGGCTATCGGCGTTGTTTAAATCAGCTTCAGTGCCATGAATACTGGCGGTTAACTGCCCTTGTAATTGGTTTATCAATGTCATGAGCTGCTGTTCACTGTCGTAGCGCACCACTAACGCAGCAGGGCCAAACACTTCTTCTTGCAAAGCTGAGATTGCTAAATAGTCATCAGCATTACAAGCAAATACATGTGCATTAGCATGAAATTCATGCTCCAGCTTGCCTTTACCCAGCACGCTAAGCTTATCAAGCTGAGTTCGCTCTGCTATTTGGTGTTTAAAGGTTTTAACAATCCCAGGGGTGAGTAAAGTGTCTGATGGGGCATCATTAATACACGCTGTTATATGTGCTTCGAGTTCGTCACACCCGGTTGGTACTAACCAAAGCCCTGGGCTAGTGCAAAACTGCCCGTTCCCCATCAGCATTGACTGGCAAAGTGATTGTGCCATCTCTTTGCTATGTTCAATGGCTTTATTGAGTAAAATAACTTGTGGGTTAATACTGCCAAGCTCACCATAAAATGGTATCGGCTCTTCACGCTTGGCAATTGTTGCTTGCAGCTTGCTGGCCACATTAAAAGAGCCTGTAAACCCCACCGCTTTTATTGCCGGCGCAGCCACTAATTGATGCGATATGTCGTAGGCTTTACTTTGTACCATTGCAAACACGCCTAACGGCATTGCACATTCTTTAATGGCTGCAAGCGCCACACGTGCCATCAACTCACCCGTTCCTGGGTGCGCGGTGTGGTTTTTTACAATTACTGGGCAGCCTGCTGCAAGGGCTGCGGCGGTATCGCCGCCCAGTGTTGAAAAGGCGTAAGGGAAATTAGATGCACCAAATACAGCCACCGGCCCCAGCGGTAAATAGTTAAGTTCAGTGTGCGGCTTTGGTAACGGTGCTCTGGTGGCATCTGCTTCATCCACTATTTTTAAACCCAGTGGCGATTCAGGGTTGTCACGTAATGCATTAGCAAAGGCTTTAAGCTGATTTACGGTGCGCATACGCTCACCTTGCAAACGTGCCAGCGGTAAGTTGGTTTCTTGCTGTGTTTGCTCAAGTAACTCATCACCAAGCGCTAAAATATGATCAGCAATACATTCTAAAAAATCTGCTCGTTGTGCAAAACTGGTTTTACGATATTCATAAAACGCCGATTGTGCGGCTTCTATTGCACTGTCTAACTCAGTGGCGCTGAGGTTAAAAAAGCGCGTTGCGAGTGGTTCATTGCGGGCGGGGGAAAATGCGTTAAATTCACCATTTCCAGAGTGACCGAGCCATTGCCCTGCTACTAAACTTTGTCCTGTTAATGTCATGCTTTGCTCCTCATTAAATTACTTGAAACCCAAATGCGTATGGGTCATCGTCATCTACGGTGATAGCACTTGTGCCCGTCACCCTAGACCAACCTTGAATACTTGGTAAGATAGCTGTTATGCCTGCGATCTCTGTTACGTGTTCAATGCAACCAATAAACTGGCTGCCAATATAACTTTCGTGAATAAAATTTTGCCCTTGAGCCAACTGCCCTTTGGCAAATAGCTGTGCCATACGGGCGCTGGTGCCTGTTCCACATGGCGAGCGATCAATGGCTTTATCACCATAAAAAACTGCATTTGCGGCGTCTGAATTGGCATTTTTTGGGGTGCCTGTCCATAAAACATGGCTTGCGCCTTGAACGGTTGAGTCAAGCGGATGAACACATTTAATTTTGGCGTTTATTGCATCACGCACTAGCGGGCTATATTGCAAAATTTGCCCAGCCGTTAAATGTTCAATGCCTTTATAATTACCTTGCGGTTCAACAATAATGTAGAAGTTGCCGCCATAGGCGATATCTACTATCAGCTCGCCCAATTCAGGCACTTCAATAACTATCGACTTATGTGCTAAATACGCAGGTACATTATAAATTTTTACCCACTGTACTTTGCCATCACTCATTTCATAGTTGATCTGGACACGCCCAGCAGGTGTGTCTAGCAGCAGAGTTCCCGGCACTTTTGCCTGTAACAAACCATGCTCTAAAGCAAACGTAACGATACCCATTGTGCCGTGGCCGCACATAGGCAAACACCCAGATGTTTCAACAAATAAAATAGCGGCATCGCCGTCTTCCGTGGTCGGTGGATATAAAAATCCGCCCGACATCATGTCGTGACCGCGAGGTTCAAACATCAGTGCTTGGCGGATCCAATCGTGATTTTGCAAAAAATCTTGGCGCTTCTCACTCATGCTCTGCCCGCTCAATTGCGGGTGACCACTGGTTATAAGCCTAACTGGGTTGCCGCAAGTATGGCCGTCAATACAAAAAAAACTTCCTTTACGCATCACTTAGCCCACTTTAATTTTGTTAGGTTAGTAGGGCTTGCTATAGCCAGTGCAATCATGCCGTGAACAGCTTTGTTGATCAGTTCATCGCTCATGTTTGCTGTTGTTGCAAAGTTAATGGAGTCGTCTGCACTAAACTGAGCCATTACTGCTGCACAGACTCCTTGCCAAGTTACTGTCATTTTAATTACCTGATTGATGTTTAGGCTTGATATCATAGGTATATTGTATACAATAATCAATATCCCACCTTAAAGTTTGTTAAAAGGTTTATCTTCTGAGGCTCTTTTGGGATTGGGAATAACTACTTAAGAAACTGAAAAACAATGCTTATTTACTGATTTAATACAGCGGGATTTTTTTCATAAATCACTGTTTAAAGTGAGATGCAATGTATACGCGCCTACAAATCAAGTGTTTGGTATTACTTTTATAGAAGAGGTAAATTATTTTGGCGGATAAAAATAAACAGCAAGTCGCCGTTATAGGAGCTGGTATTATTGGCATTTGTAGCGCATTACAACTACAACGAGCAGGTTTTGCAGTCACCTTGTATGATGAAAATGGTTTAGCGCAAGGCTGCTCTAAAGGCAATGCTGGACACTTTGCGACTGAGCAAGTGTTTCCGCTTGCGCACCCTTCACTATTAAAGAAGCTACCCGGTATGTTATTCAATCCATTAGGGCCGCTACGGATTGATTGGCGTTATGGCTTTAAAGCCCTACCTTGGTTTTGGCAATTTGTTAAAAACATGCCAAGCAAGACTTATCGCACTAACACACAAGCACTTAAGGCGTTAAACCAACTAGCGATCCCCGCTTATGAGCGCTTACTCAGTGAGTATAATTTAGGCCACTTACTAACTAAAAAGGGCAGCTTACTGACTTTTGAGACCACCCCTCTTAGTAAAATTAACGCTATGCTGCGCAGCTACCTTGATCAGGGTATTGAGGTGGAGTTACTTGATGGCGAACACGTGCGTCTACTAGAGCCCAATTTAGCTAAAACCATTACCTACGCTTTATTATTTAAAGAGGTGGCTCACAGTGTTGATCCGCATTTATTTTGCCTCAACTTAGCAGAACAATTTAGCGCGTTGGGCGGCCAATTTTGCCAACAAAAAATCACCTCGATACAGCCTGCAAAGCAAGGTTATACACTCAGTTGCCAAAATCAAATTGTCACAGCGAATAAAGTAGTCATCGCCGCAGGCGCATGGAGTAACACACTATTGAAACCTTTAGGCTACAAAGTGCCGCTTGATACTGAACGTGGTTACCATTGCATGCTAGCCGGTAATTACGGGCTTTCACGCCCTGTGGCCTCTGCCGAGCGTCACTTTATTATGACTCCCATGAGCCAAGGCCTACGCATTGCTGGCACGGTAGAATTTGCCGGCACCAAACGAAAAATGAATAACAAACGCGCATTAGCATTATTACCCAACGCTAAAGCATTACTGAATAGATCAGCCTTTTCATTACATGCTAACAGTACCTGGATGGGCTGTAGGCCATCGCTACCGGATTCATTGCCCGTTATTGGTAGCGCCCCGAACCACGATAACCTGTACTTTGCTTTTGGCCACCAGCACTTAGGATTAACCCAAGGCGCCGTAACCGCAGAGCTAATAACCGCACTGTGTTTAAACCACCCGCCGCAAATAGATATACACCCTTATTGTGTGAGTCGCTTTTCAACGCAACCCGCTTGCAGTAAAGCACAGCCACACGCACAATAGCCGCATATAAATAAAGGAGAGCACCATGACAACATTCGGAATTGGTACGCAAACTAAAGAGCAAGCACTCGCCGGTCTAAGCGATATGACGGGCGATTTAATGCCTATTCAGGCTGATGAGCATTTAGCGCGTATTGCCAAAGCACAAGCCTACATGCAAGCCAATTGTATTGATGCAATTTACTTAAATGCAGGCACTAACTTAACCTACTTTACCGGTATGCGTTGGTATGCCAGTGAGCGTATGGTAGGCGCAATATTACCGGCTAAAGGCGACGTACAATACATTGCCCCGTATTTTGAAATTGGCTCACTAAACGGTTTTAAAGTCATCGATGGCCCTATTCGTGGTTGGCAAGAGCACCAAAACCCTTATGCTTTATTTGTTGAAATACTCGCAGAAATGGGCATTGCGGCTAATGGCACTGTTGGCATTGACGAAAGCGCACAGTTCTTTATTTTTGATGGTATAAACAAAGCACAAACTGGCTTAAACCTAGTCAATGCACAACCTGTGACCGCTCATTGTCGAATGCATAAATCAGCCAACGAGCTGGCACTGATGCAACGCGCTATGGATATGACGTTAGCGGTTCACCAAGCAACTGCAAGTATGTTACACGAAGGAATCAGCACGAGCGAAGTTGAAGCGTTTATCAAGCAAGCACACCAAAAAGTAGGTGCTCCAGGTAACTATTTTTGCATCGTATTATTTGGCGTTGCAACCTCGTTCCCACATGGCGTGAAAGACCCGCAAATTCTTAAAAAAGGCGATATGGTACTGATTGATACTGGCTGTAAAGTACATGATTATTTATCAGATATTACCCGCACCTATGTGTTTGGTGAGGCCACAGAGCGCCAACGCCAGTTTTGGGATTACGAAAAAGCCGCGCAAATCGCCGCCTTCAACGCTGCAAAAATTGGTGCGCTTTGTGAAGCAGTCGATGCCGCCGCGCGTAGTTACTTAGCCGCGCAAGAGCTAGGTCCTGAATATCAAACGCCAGGTTGCCCCCACCGCACAGGCCACGGTATTGGCTTAGATATTCACGAATGGCCTTATTTAGTCGGCGGCAACAAAACCCCACTTGCAACAGGTATGTGCTTTAGTAATGAGCCTATGCTAGTTATACCTGATGAATTTGGCGTTCGCTTAGAAGATCATTTCTATATGACTGATAAAGGGCCAAAATGGTTTACTGAGCCTGCCCATAGCATCGAAGACCCTTTTGGTTTAGCTGACTAAGCTAGTCCATCATAACGACTGCACGGTAAACGCTTACCGTGCAGTTTAAGCACTTATTTCTGTAAATTGAAAATCCCCCCTCTTGAATTAACCCCTTCGCGCCTGCATATAGACCCGTACACACTGTAAAAAATAGGCTCACTCATGAAAAAGCTAAAAATCGACATCGTTTCAGACGTAATGTGTCCTTGGTGCATTATTGGTTATAAAAACCTTGAAACAGCATTAGCGCAATTAAGTGACGAATTTTCAGCTGAGATCAGCTGGAAGCCATTTGAGTTAAACTCAGATATGCCAATTGAAGGGCAAGATTTAAATGAGCATTTACAACAACAATATAGCCTGAGCGAGGAGCAAGGCGACGAAAACCGCAAACGTATTTTAGAGATGGGTGAAAAAGCAGGCTTTACCTTTAATTTTGACGGTAAACGCATCATGATCAATAGCTTTGACTTACATCGCTTACTCACTTGGGCTGCCACTGAAGGCAAACAAACCGAGCTAAAACTCGCTTTATTTAAAGCCCACTTTACCGATTTAATTTTCCTTAATGAGCAAGACAACCTACTTGATGTAGTACAAAGTGTTGGTCTTGATAGAGCCCGCGCAAAAGAAATTTTAGACTCAGGCGAGTATTTCCAAGAAGTACGCAGCGAGCAAAATGCGCTACAGCAAATGGGCATTTCCTCAGTGCCAACCTTTATCATTAACGATCAATACGCCCTCACTGGCGGCCAGCCAAGCGACGCATTTGTGCAAGCATTTAAACAAATCGCCGAGCAAGAAGCGTAATAAAATGACAAGCGACGCAATTTACCTGTTGCGTCGCTTTTTAACTAACTTTCTTCTTTAACTTAGTGCCCCCCGTTACATTCCTTTACAGACTGACGTTGCTATTTTTATTGTGATTTTATAACTCGTGTTATCCTTAACAAAAAACAGCGAGGCATATCTGCTGCGCCAATTATAAAAATGGAGAACGTATGAGTAATTCTTTCAAAGTACCGCATACTTTGATTTTACTGCTAGGTATGATGGTCACTGCGTTAGTTGCTACCTGGTTAGTACCACAAGGTTTTTTTGACACAACACTCACCGAGTCTGGTCGGGAAATGGTCCTTGCGGGCACCTATCATACGGTCGCTGAACGTCACTATCTTACCCCTTGGGATTTATTAACGGCGATTCCGCGCGCCTTTGCTGCGGCGCAAGATGTGATCTTTTTTGTCTTGATTGTTGGCGGTGTACTGGCCATTGCCCGTGCTACCGGCACGGTTGATGCGTTGATTGGCCGTTTACTTGAGCGCCATGGTAAAAAGCCGCAACGACTTATATTTATGGTGGTTTTTTGTTTTGCCTTAGCATCAAGCAGTATTGGTACAGCGGGTGAATATATTCCATTTGTATTAATATTAGTCGCTCTTTGTAAAGCTATGCGCCTTGATGCAATGACAGCAGTAGGGATGATTGTAGCCGGTTACGGGATTGGTTATGGCGTGTCTGCGTTTAACCCATTCACAGTGTTAATTGCCCAGCAGATTGCTGAAATTCCTGTTTATTCTGGTTTATGGTTGCGCTTAGCGATATTTGTGCCCTTTGTACTAATTGGTTTTCATCATGTGTGGCAGTACACTAAAAAGGTGGCCGCCGATCCAAGTAAATCCATGATGCTTGATGTGCCTTGCCCTCTCAATGATCAAGCAACACCGCATTACCCTGAACTTGCACTGCGTCATAAATTAATTTTAGGTAGCTTTATTGTCACGCTAGGTGTTGCTGTATGGGGTATTGCAACCAAAGGCTGGTACTTATACGAATTAGGCGGCGTGTTTATCGCGTGGGGTGTGTTGATCGCTATTCTGGGCCGTTTATCTGCCGATGATGCTGCAAACCGCTTTATTGAAGGTGTTTCAGATCTCGTCACCACCGCTATTTTAATTGGTGTTGCCCGTGGTATTGCTTTAATCCTCGAAGATGGGCAAATATTGCATAGCTTAGTGCATGGCATGTCACTGCCATTATCTTATGTGAGTGCTGAAATATCAGCCATTGGCATGTTAGTAATTCAAACAGTGCTTAATACCTTTATTCCGTCAGGTTCTGGGCAAGCGTATGTCACTATGCCACTTATGGCACCACTGGGCGATTTAGTCGGCGTGCCACGCCAAGTTGCAGTGCTTGCGTATCAATTTGGTGATGGCTTTTCAAATATGATTATC
>NZ_JACJFH010000012.1:0-17773 GCF_014164495.1 Pseudoalteromonas sp. SG41-5
GGTGTTTTTTATCAAGCGCAGGCAATTCACCAAGCATACTGCTAGATGTAGAGTTTACAATTAGCGAGTAATCACTTACTGTCAAATCATCAAAACCATAGCCAGTTACATTACCGTATTGGGCAAATAATTCAGCTAGTTCCTTAGCTTTTGCTGCCGTACGATTGACTATAATGATTTCACTCGGCTGTTGTGCCAATAACGGTAAAACCACGCCACGTGCAGCGCCTCCGGCACCTATAAGTAAGACCCGTTTATCTTTAATGGTAACCTGATTGGCAAGCAGATCGTTCACAAAACCAATGCCATCGGTGTTGTCACCTAGCAAGCGCCCATCATCTAATAACTTAATAGTATTTACTGCTCCGACAATGGTTGCCAATTCAGTTCGCTCATCAACTAGCGCAAATGCTTGCTCTTTAAATGGCACTGTAACATTAGCTCCTTTACCGCCTGTGGCAAAAAAATCGGCCACGGCTTTTTTAAAACCATCAATCGGTGCTAATATTGCGCTGTATTCGATTTGTTCGCCCAATGAGGTTGCAAATTGCTGATGTATCGCAGGGGATTTTGAGTGTTTAATAGGATTTCCAAAAACTGCATATTTGTCCATATTTGAGCAACCTCTTTGTGCAGTAACATTACCTCGTAACTTACTGCTAATTAATGATGATAAAACTATGATTAAACGATTCTTTTCAAAATCGAAACCACCAGAACAACAGCAAGCACCAACGCCAGAAAAAACACCTTATCAACTGATGGGTGGAGAAGCTGGTGCTTTAGCACTTGCGAATCGATTCTACGACATTATGGCCAGCGATGAATACGCTAAACCGTTATATGATATGCATCCTCAACCATTGGACCGTATTCGCCAAGTGTTTTTTGAGTTTTTATCAGGGTGGTTAGGCGGCCCAGACTTGTTTGTTGAAAAGCATGGTCACCCTATGCTGCGTAAACGCCATATGCCTTTTCCAATTGATCAAGATTTACGAGATCAATGGATGTATTGCATGAATAAAGCGTTAGACGCGGAAATTGATAATCCCTTATTACGAGAAGGGTTACGTAAATCTTTGGCACAACTTGCCAGTCATATGATTAATCAGCACTAGCACTTCTCTTTAACTGCACGTTATTTGCGCTAAGTCAAAACGGCCTTTTTTTAAATATAGATAATACGTGATCAAATATTTAGAAAAAGCGTCGTGCGTGTGAAATCAATCCAACATAAAATTTATGCCCTATTGGCCCTAACAGGCATTATTGTGTTAATTGCCAGTATTCTTAGTAGCTCAAGCCAACAACGAACGCTTGCGCAAGACACTGTTGCAGAAAATATTAAGCTTCTTGCTGATAACTACTTTGACTCTATCAATACTTTGATGATCACAGGCACCATGGCAAATAGAGAGCTATTAAGCCAAAAACTACGCAAGCACCCAAATATTGAAGATGCGCATATTATTCGCTCCCCAATTGTTAATAAACTTTATGGGCCGGGCAATAAAAATCAAGCGCCGAGCAACGATATCGAACGCGAGGCTTTAAAAGGCAAGGAAACATTGCTAATTGATCAGCAAAATAATAGCCGCAGTATAACTTTTCTGCGCCCTATGTTTGCCAGTAGCGATTATAAAGGCACTAATTGCCTTGGCTGTCATCAAGCACAAGAAGGTGATGTACTCGGCGTAGTTAAAATTAGTTACTCATTAGCTGATATTGATAATGCGGTGACTTACAACACCCTAGTAAATACCGCATTACTCTCTATTATTTTTATTATTGCCTTTGTATTACTGGGCATTATGTTTAGACAAATTTTTATTGTACGCCTTAAAAAGCTAGGTCATGCTATGCATTTAGCTACAACCAACAAAGATTTAAGCCTGCGAATTGACGATAGCGCTGAAGATGAACTGGGTTGGCTCGCCACCAGCTTTAATAAGATGATCGCTACCTTTAAAGATAATATTGCTCAAGTATCTCATTCATCAAAAATATTGATCCACTCAGCAGAAAAAATTTATACCTCAGCGGATACTACTGAGCGCGCTATTTTAGAGCAAAAGAAAAATACAGACTCCGTGGCAGCTGCTATAAACGAACTAGAGAGCTCCTCTAATGAAGTAAAAAACACCACTCACTTTGCCTCTGAAAAATCAGAAAACAGTAATGAACTGGCACAACAAAGTATGCATGTTGCTGAACAAACAGAACTCAGTATTAATCAATTAGCAGACGATGTTCGCCAAGCTGCAGCGCAAGTAAGTCAACTACAAGTACAAACACTTGAGGTAGGAAAAGTACTCGAAGTGATTAGCAGTATTGCTGAACAGACCAATTTGTTAGCTCTTAATGCTGCGATTGAAGCCGCACGTGCAGGTAAAGCTGGGCGGGGCTTTGCTGTGGTGGCTGATGAAGTACGTACATTGGCAACTCGTACTCATGCATCCACCGATGAAATTCGTCGCACAATCGACAAACTGCAATCCGAAGCGGCGCAAACGGTTAAAACCATGGGTGAATCGTGTGAGGAGGCTGATGCTAGAGCGCAACAAGTAAAAAATGTTGCTCAAGCTTTAAAAGATATTTCTATGCAGATGAATGAAATAAATCAACTTAATATTCAAATAGCCGACGCGACAGAACAACAAAACTTAGCCGCAGAGGAAATAAATAGGAGTGTTATTGGTATTAGTGATAACGCTGAGCGGTCATTAGTGGATGCTAACGATAACCAAAAAGTAAGTGAGGAGCTGTTAAATCTAGCGCGTTCACTGGATGAGCAAGTAAGAAGCTTTAAATTGATGTAATACTTAAAGTTGCCAGTCAATAAACCAGATATTGACTGGCAGCCTGCTTACTATGCTAGCCCTAACCAGTCTCTTGGTTTTAAAAAGTCAGCGTATAGCTTATTTTCAGCACTGCCTTCTTCGGGTGTATAGTTATATTCCCAACGCGCTAGCGGCGGCATCGACATTAATATTGATTCTGTACGTCCGCCACTTTGCAAGCCAAATAAAGTGCCACGATCCCACACTAAGTTAAACTCAACATAACGGCCACGACGATAAAGTTGGAAGTCTCGTTGCTGCTCAGTAAATAGGGTTGCTTTTCTACGTTCAATAATAGGTAAATAAGCACCTAAAAAGCCATTGCCTACTGCTTGCATAAAGGCAAAGCTTTGCTCAAACCCGGCTTCATTCAAATCATCAAAGAATAAACCGCCGACACCGCGCGTTTCATCGCGATGTTTTAGGTAAAAATACTCGTCACACCATTTTTTATATTTAGGGTAAACCTCATCTCCAAACGGCGCACATAAATCATGCGCGACTTGATGCCAATGTTGAACATCTTCAAGCTCAGGATAAAATGGCGTTAAGTCAAAACCACCACCAAACCACCAAATAGGCTCCTCACCTTGCTTTTCTGCAATGAAAAAGCGTACGTTAGCATGGCTCGTTGGAATATGTGGATTGTTTGGGTGGATCACTAGCGAGACACCACAGGCATGGAAGCTACGACCAGCAAGTTCTGGACGATGCGCAGTTGCCGATGCCGGCATTGAAGCACCAAACACATGCGAGTAGTTCACCCCACCTTGCTCGATCACATTGCCACCACGAATAACACGAGTTCGGCCACCACCGCCTTCTTCGCGCTGCCAACTGTCTTCTACAAACTTGGCTTGGCCATCAGCTTGCTCTAAACCTTGGCAAATTGTGTCTTGCAAGGCCATCAGGTAGGTTTTTACTTGTTCGAGTAAATTGCTGTGCATGGTTATCCTCTAAATACTTTGCCGGTCATTACATCTTTAATAGTGCTAGGCTGCGTGTTACCACCGAGTGGTTCATCTACATAAAATGCCACCAGCTCGCCAAACTCACTTTTAGCCATTGCAATACTAGTGACCGTATCATGTCCTGATAAGTTAGCACTAGTAGACACAAGAGGTTTGCCTAATTCTTGGCATAAGCGCTTTACTGTTGGGTGATTAGTTACACGCACAGCAATACTATCAAATTGTCCTGTTAACCATTTAGGCGTACCTTTAGCCGCTGGCATAACCCAAGTAATTGCGCCGGGCCAGCTGGAAAAAATATCAGCGCGTTTATCCATCGGAATTTTTGCATCATCAACATACTTTAATAATTGCCCATAATTATCGGCAATTAAAATTAAGCCTTTCTCAACGGGCCGCTGCTTTATTGCAAGTAAGCGCTCCACAGCTTGCTGATTATCGGGGTCACAGCCTAAGCCATAAACAGCTTCGGTTGGGTAAACAATAACCCCGCCTTGCGACACAGCAGCAAGGGCTGTTAAAGGAACTGAGGTAGTATCAGTCACTGAAAATCTCCAAATACAATAAAATTAAAGCCGGTAATTATTCGCTCACCGTGAATTTATGCGAGCAACTTTTCTGAGGGCATTGTAGCACAACACTATTGGTCATTTGCTTTTGCATCATTACTGGCCATTGGCACGCGGGGCAGATATGGCTAACTGGTTTGTGATTGAGTGTGTATTTACAACTTGGATAGCTATTACATGAATAAAATGTTTTACCAAATTTATTACTACGCGCCACTAACTGGCCTTTTTTACACTTAGGGCAAGCAGGTAAAACTTCTTCATTTGGCTCAGGCTCATCATGAGCAATATAGTGACACTCAGGATAACCCGTACAGCCAATAAACATACCATAGCGGCCATTCTTCACTACTAGCGGATTACCACACTCTGGACAAGGGCTATCATCAAGTACTTTGATTTGTTGAGTATCATGTTGAGCAAGCGAGCGAATAAAATCACATTCGGGGTAACTCGCACAGCCAAGGAAAGGACCTGATTTACTGTTGCGGATCACAAGCTCTGAACCGCATTTAGGGCACACTTCGTATTCTTTTTCTAAGGCATGTTGATTTGCAGAAAAAAGCGATTGGTCGATTTTACTCATGTGTTCCCTAAGCAGCTGACTAATTTTCGCCTAATATACCCAAACTAATTAAAGATACAAGCGCAGTACTTGCTTAATGTACTACCTCTGCTGGCTCATCAAAAATAAGTTCTTCCATTTGTGCATAAGCTTGCTCTGAGCCTGGCACATTAAACAACACCATAAGTACCACCCATTTTAAATCATCAAGTGATATATAAGCTTTATCTAATGCGAACAAACGATCCATAACCATTTCACGCGTTGCGCTGTTGATCACTCCGACTTGTTCTAAAAACATTAAAAAGCCCCGACACTCTACGCTCAGCATGTGGCATTCACTATCGGTAAAAATACGTATCGCATGTTGTGGGAGGCGGTTTAAATAAGGGAATTCATCACTGTGCTGCAAGTCAGCAAGCTGCTCAAGCCAATCAAGTGCTTTGTATATTTCGGGCTTATTAAAGCCGGCACGTAATAATTCGTCAGTGAGTTCATTATGCTCAACAAAGACTTCGGCTTCGCTGTGAATGTAGTTTTCAAACAGATACATGAGGATATCGAACATGTTACTTTCCTCCACACTAAGCTTATCGAACTCTAATATAGCCATCTAATACACGCTCTACTCTATCTTCCAATTCAAGATCAAGTAAACGTGCTTGCACTTTATCTATTGGCCACTGGCTACGCTGAGCAATTAAATCAACAGCTGTTACTTCAAAACCAACACTGTTTAGTATTTCGCAGGCAGGTTCATCAACCGTTGCTTCTTCTATAGTATATAGACTGTTTTCGCAGAAAAAGCTCACTTCGTCGAGAATATCACTGACATTTTCCACCAGCTTTGCACCTTGTTTAATTAAAAAGTGACTGGCTTCAGAGAGTGGATTTTTAATTGAACCAGGCACTGCAAAAACTTCTTTGTTTTGCTCCAGCGCATAACGCACGGTGATAAGCGAACCGCTTTTTATTTCAGCCTCGACAATCAACACACCTAATGACAAACCAGATATCATACGATTACGTCTTGGGAAGTTATTAGCATTAGCGGCTGTACCGGGTAAAAACTCGCTCACCAACATCCCCCGTTCGGATACTTGATCGGTGAGTAACTTATGCCGTTTAGGATAATAAACATCCACTCCAGTACCAAGCACTGCAATGGTTTTACCATTGCCCGCCAGCGCTCCTTTGTGGGCAGCACCATCAATACCAAGCGCCATTCCGGAAGTTACCGTTAATCCAGCCACAGTGAGTTGATGAGCAAATTCAGCGGCGATCTCTAAACCGATTGGCGTGGCATTGCGGCTTCCAACAATAGCGATTTGCGGACTGGTCAATAACTCTAAATTGCCTCGGCAAAATAGCAATAAAGGCGCGCTAGCAATTTCTTTTAATAATGGTGGATAGTGAGGATCGAAGTAATCAATTGCGGTTATCTGTGAGTTAACAATTATCTGTTGATAATAGTCAACTTGCTGCCAATCGGTTGCTAGTAAATTAGTGGCGACCTGCGGGCTTAAACCATGACCGGTAAGCTGATCGTGAGTCAGCTCAAACAAATCATCTAATGGCAGTTTTTGTGCCAATGCCAATAAGGTTTTAACACCTAAGCCTTTACATAAATAAAAGGCAAGCCAATGGGTTAGCTTGCCTGATGAATCTTTCATGCTCCCTCCTTAGAGCACTCAAACCTGAATTAATTTATAACTGCAAAATCACCGACTCGGATTGGGTGCTGGTTTTTTACGATTAAGGCATAACTAACGTTTTTATAAACTTTAAACACCATTAGCTGACCGACCTGTTCTTTTGGCATATGCCACACAGTCGTGTCGGCATCTGCCTCAACGCCAAAAAATTCGTTGGCGTTTGTTACTAACTTTTCAAGGCTATTTGAATCTTCTTTGTAGCGTGGGCCATTGCGACCATCAAAAACAGTCGGTGATTGACGCTCAATATCTAAAATATGGCCTTCTTTAATTTGCTGCTCTGACCCTAAGTTTAGCACTACAATATCCATTGTGCTGAATTCTCGTAATCCACTCACTGATGCGATGATTTCACCTTGCACTGGCTGCTCAGGACGGTGAATATTAAAATACGCAGGTAATAGCTGACCTTCTATCGCAGGCATTAAAAAATCACCCGCTTTGATTTCTCTCTTTACCTGTTCAACTTTAACTGAAGCAGGTACACCATTGGCAATATCACCTTTTCTAAATACACGACCCACCGCCACTAATTGTGCTTTATTAGCCAACACTTCGTTCGTTTGCGGATCAACATATGCTTCGCCGTTGCGGTAAATAGCGTATGACTCGTGTAATTTCAGCTCACCTTTAACATAAACTATATGGCCTTCGGTATTCATTTTAGTGTTGACATTGGCACCTAAAATATAAGGTTTATCGGCAATGTCTTCAGCATTTAGTGCTTGCTCATAGGTTAGGTAAGGACGCAGCAGCTCAAGAGGTAACGTAGGGATCGCATTTTTACCTTTTTGCACAATTCGACCATGTGGAGAAAGCTTTTTATAACCCTGATTAATCACCAAACGTGGATTACCGTGCTCATCGTAGATTAAAGACAGTGCATCCCCTGGGTAAATTAGGTGTGGATTATTAATTTGTGGATTCATTTGCCAAAGTTCCGGCCACTGCCAAGGCTCTTGCAAATAAACTCCTGAAATATCCCAAAGTGTATCGCCCTTTTTCACAACGTATTGTTTAGGCGCATCTTTTTTTATAGTTAATACATCTGCTAAGGATGGGAAAGTAGCACTTAATGCCAACATTGCCGCGAGTAATGGGTATTTCATTGAGCTTCCTTGTGGTGTTTTTTCATTATTATCAACCAAAACCTGTTAAAGGTGAACGCGAATGGCTAAAATAAGAGCATACAATACCCTAAATTAAGCACAAGTGAAAAAGGTTACTATGGCTAGGTTAGAAGTTTTAAGATTTCCAGATGAGCGTTTACGTACAATAGCAAAAGAAGTGGTGCAAGTTGACGACCAAATTCGCCAAATTGTAAAAGACATGCTGGAAACTATGTATGATGAAAACGGCATTGGATTAGCTGCGACTCAAGTCGATATTCATCAACGTATTGTGGTCATTGACGTATCAGAAGAACGTGATGAACCGTTAGTATTGATCAACCCGACAATCACTAAACAAGATGGCACCACGGTAAGTGAAGAAGGCTGTTTATCTGTGCCACACTCTTATGCAAAAGTTGACCGCGCAGAAACTGTAACAGTGACCGCATTAAACGAAAATGGCGAAGAGTTTAGTTTAGATGCTGATGAGCTATTAGCAATTTGCATCCAGCATGAGCTTGACCATTTACAGGGTAAACTATTTATCGATTACTTATCACCGTTAAAGCGCCAACGTATTCGTAAAAAACTTGAAAAAGAAGCTAAGTTAGCAGCGCAATAATACCTTAGTAATAATTAGGAAGTTCAGTGACACAACCATTACGCATTATTTTTGCCGGTACGCCAGACTTTGCTGCGCGCCATTTACAAGCTCTTATCGACTCAGAGCATCAAATTGTTGGCGTGTATAGCCAACCCGACCGTCCAGCAGGGCGCGGTAAAAAACTCAAAGCCAGTGAAGTGAAAGAGCTAGCACTGGCAAATGAGTTAGCAGTGTTCCAACCTGCCTCATTAAAAAGTGACGACGCTCTGGCTGAACTAAGCAGCTTAGATGCTGACCTTATGATCGTGGTCGCTTATGGATTACTGTTACCAAAAGCAATTTTAGAGGCGCCACGGCTTGGTTGTTTAAATGTACACGGCTCAATTTTACCGCGCTGGCGTGGTGCCGCGCCGATTCAACGCGCTATCTGGGCCGGCGATGAAGAGACTGGCGTCACCATAATGCAAATGGATGAAGGCCTAGATACCGGCGACATGCTGCATATTAGCCGCTGCCCTATTACCGCCACTGAAACAAGTGCAAGTTTATACGCTAAGCTTGCCGATTTAGGCCCAAGCGCACTAATAGACACCATTACTAAGTTAGCTAATGGCGAAATTACCCCGCAAGTACAAAATGACGAGCTTGCCAATTACGCTAAAAAGCTATCTAAAGACGAAGCAAATATTGATTGGTCGATGGACGCAGCGCAAATAGAGCGTAATATCCGCTCATTCAATCCATGGCCGGTCTGTTTTACTCAAATGGGTGAACACACTGTAAAAGTTTATCAAGCTAATGTTGTTGACCAGCAAGGCACGGCAGGAACGGTATTACAAAGCGATAAACACGGCATTGTGATTGCCTGTGGTACTAACGCACTTAATATCACTCAAGTACAACCACAAGGTAAAAAGCCAATGGCCATTACTGACTTTTTAAATGGTCGAGCAGACTGGGTAACTCCTGGCACACGAATAGGCGAACACAATGAGTAATGTCAGGGCGATTGCAGCCGAAACTTTATATAACGTGGTTGATAAAGGCGCCTCATTAAATCAAGAGCTGCCTTTTGCCAGCCAAGGTTTACCACCTAAAGATAAAGCGTTATTACAGCAAATTTGTTACGGCGTACTGCGTTATTTACCAAGTTTAGAAAATTATTGTCAACATTTAGTTGAGCAGCCACTTAAAGGTAAGCGCCGTATATTCCAGTTCTTACTGTATGTGGGCATTTACCAACTACAACATATGCGGGTTCCACCGCATGCAGCAATTAGCGAAACGGTTAATGCATTAGAACAACTGCGCGCATTGGGTTTAAAAGGCTTGATCAACGCTATTTTACGCAGCTTTCAGCGCCAGCAAGTAGAGCTTGAAGAAAAAGCCAAGCAAATACCAGTGTGTTTATACAACCACCCAAACTGGTTTATCAAACAAGTAACTGAAGCTTACCCTGACTCTTGGCAAGCTCTACTAGAAGCGAACCAGCAGCAAGCACCAATGTGGTTGCGTGTTAACCAAGCGCAATATAGCACCGCTGAATATAGCGAAATGCTCACTGCTAATGACATTGAACATACACTCAATCCTGATTTCCCTGATGGTATTAAGCTGGATAAACCGCGCGATGTGTTTTCGTTGCCTGAATTCGACACCGGCGCATGTTCAGTACAAGATGCAGCAGCACAGCTTGCGGCACGCTTGTTAGATCCAAAAGCTGACGAGCATATTTTAGATGCCTGCGCAGCACCCGGTGGTAAAACCTGTCACATTCTAGAACTCGCAGATGCTGATGTACTGGCACTTGATAGCGATGCCACCCGCCTTGAACGTGTAAAGCAAAACCTTGAAAGAATTGGCTTAGGCGCTGATTTACAATGTGCCGATGCTTCGCAACCACACAAATGGTGGGATGAGCAACAGTTTGACCGTATTCTATTAGACGTTCCTTGCTCTGCAACGGGTGTTATTCGTCGTCACCCAGATATCAAATGGCTACGTCGTGCATCAGATATCAATGATCTGGCGACACTCCAAGGCGATATTCTCAATAGCATTTGGCCATTATTGAAACCAGGTGGCACGCTAATTTATGCAACCTGCTCAGTATTACCACAAGAGAACCAACAGCAAGTCGCTAAATTTTTAGCAAATAATAACGATGTTGAACATATCCCGCTACATGATAACGATACCCCAAGCAACCCTGGGCTGCAGTTACAGCCTGGTGAGAGTGACGGATTTTATTATGCCAAGCTTATAAAAACACACTCATAAGAAGCTTTTAGTAAACCATGAAAATAATCATACTCGGTGCAGGACAAGTAGGCGGTACACTCGCTGAAAACCTGGTAGGTGAACAAAACGAAATCACGGTTGTTGATATTGATGGCAACCGATTACGTGAGTTACAAGATAAATACGATCTACAGGGTGTTACAGGTCATAGTGCCCACCCTGATGTATTACGCCGCGCCGGTGCGGAAGACGCCGATATGATCATCGCAGTAACCAGTTCAGATGAAGTGAACATGGTCGCTTGCCAAGTCGCGTATAGTATTTTTAATACGCCGACTAAAATTGCTCGGATCCGTTCTGAACAATACTTAAAGTACCGCGAAAAGCTCTTTCAAAACGATGATTTACCTGTTGACCACTATATTGCTCCAGAGCAACTAGTGACTAAGTATATTCGTCGCTTGATTGATTATCCTGGCGCGTTACAAGTTTTAGAGTTTGGCGATGGCATGCTCTCGCTGGTGGCGGTAAAAGCTTACTACGGCGGATTGTTAGTCGGTTATGCATTGTCAGCATTAAAAGAGCATATTCCTAATGTTGAAACTCGTGTTGCTGCGATTTACCGCCAAGGTAAAGCAATCAAACCACTGGGTACTACAGTAATTGAAGCGGATGATGAAGTGTTCTTCCTCGCTGCCACCAAACATATTCGTGCAGTAATGAATGAACTACAGAAATTAGAGCGTTCATACAAAAAAATTATGATTGCTGGTGGCGGTAATATTGGCGCTGGGCTTGCTCGCTCTCTGGAAAAGAATCATAGCGTAAAATTGCTTGAACGAAATAAAGAACGTGCTGAGCAGTTATCAGAAATGCTTGATAATACAGTGGTGTTTTGTGGTGATGCGTCAGATCAGGAGTTGTTATCAGAAGAACACATCGAACAAGTTGATGTATTCATCGCGGTAACTAATGATGATGAAGCTAATATTATGTCAGCCATGCTCGCTAAACGCATGGGTGCGCAAAAAACCATGGTGCTTATTCAGCGCGGCGCATATGTTGATTTAGTGCAAGGTGGCGAAATTGATATTGCCATTTCACCACAGCAAGCCACGATTTCTGCCCTGCTTACCCATGTTCGCCGCGGTGATATTGTTAATGTGTATTCATTACGTAAAGGCGCAGCAGAAGCCATTGAGGCTGTGGCCCATGGCGACGAACATACCTCTAAAGTTGTCGGCCGTGCAATTGCTGATATTAAGCTGCCTGCAGGTACCACGATTGGCGCGATTGTCCGTAATGATGATGTACTCATTGCCCACGACGACACGATAATTCACTCAGGCGATCACGTCATTATGTTCTTGATCGATAAAAAGCATATCAACGTAGTTGAAAAACTGTTCCAAGTTAGCGCTATCTTTCTCTAAATTACTCCTCACCTTTCGACACAAAGCAACTGTATCGAAAGGTGAATTTCCACCCCAACAAACACAAATGAAAATCAATCTCAAAAGCATTTACTTCCGTACCCAAATCCATTACTCTCACGCTGTTTGATAATCAAGCGTTTTCTCTTTCTGTGAGAAGTTAATTTCACATTTTTTAATATAAATGGATTTCTTCAAATGATACACCCAACTTTAAACACCCCTCTTTGTGTTACATATTGCAGTGTTATTGGTATTCTTGTGTGTGGACTATCAACAAATGCAAATGCCGAAGCTAAAAACGACATTGAAAAACTAACCATAGTGGGCCAGCAAGATAGCGGCTACAAAGTCAGTGCAATGAACTCAGCAACAGGGCTTGATCTCAGCCACTTGCAAACTCCGCAATCAGCTATCGCTATCACCAGTGAATTTATGGCCGATCAACAATTAAATAGTGCTATTGAAGCCATCACCAGCGTAACCGGCATCAATGCAAGAGAGGCCGATAATGGTAAATATTCAATTTCAGCGCGCGGTATCAGTGTTACCAGTATTTTATATGATGGCATAGCAACTACTTATGATACCCGATTTAATTACGGCGATAACTTAACAGATACTGCTATTTATGAGCGGATTGAAGTTGTCCGTGGTGCCACAGGGTTAATGCTCGGTGCAGGTAATCCATCAGCAGCAATTAACTTAATACGTAAGCGCCCTACTGTGCATAACCAAGTAAATATTTCTGCAACGGTTGGTTCTTGGCAAAACTATCGTGGTGTGGTTGATGCATCGGGTAGTTTAAATAGCAGTGAAACCGTGCGTGCGCGTGCCGTACTCGCCTATCAAGATCAGCAATCATATCAAGACAGGTTCAGCCAAGAAAAAACCACATTATACGGTATTATCGAAGCTGACCTAACTGATAGTACCCTATTAACTTTTGCTGTTGATACGCAAACCACAGACCCAAAAGGCACGATGTCGGGTGGACTACCTATTTTTTATAGCGATGGCACCCGAACAAACTATGATAGAGAAACATCCACAGCGCCAAATTGGTCATCTTCAAAAACTAAAGCATTGAATAGCTTTATGAGTATTGATCATTACTTCAATGCTAATTGGCAGCTAAGTGCGAGCTATATATATGGTAATAATGACCTACATTACGATGTTTTTTGGGCGACAGGTAACCCTGACTCACAAACGAATATAGGCATGATGCCCGGTTCAGTAAATTATATTGATGCCAAGCGGATTCAGCGCACCTACGAGATAGAGCTTACCGGTAGATTTAACTGGTTAAATCAAAGCCACCAAGTCATGTTTGGTTACAATAGCCAAGAGCAAGACTTTACAACCCCCTACTTCCCGGGGCAAGAAGAGGCAGAAATCATCGGCGATTTTACAGCCCCAAACTATGACTACCCAAAACCAACTTGGCAAGCTACACCCGCCTTTGGCTCTTATGGCACAACAGAGCAAAATGCTTTGTACTTTGCTTCACAACTTAATCTAACAAATTCACTCTCATTGGTTTTAGGAAGCCGATTAAATCAATGGCAAACAAATCAAGATAACTTTGGCAGCCAACATGATTATAAATTAGATAACGAGCTGACCAATTATTTAGGTGCTACTTATAGCTTGGCAGATAATTGGGCACTTTATGCTAACTACACCGATATATTTACCCCGCAAAGCCGCGTCGATAAAAATGGTAATTACCTTGACCCAATTCAAGGTCAAAATTATGAGCTAGGTATCAAGGCCTCATTATTGGACGAGCGTTTAGACATTGCACTATCGGGTTTTGAAATTCAGCAAGACAATGTGGGCGAATACACTGGCGAAACAATTCCAGACACTCTTCAGGCAATTTATCAACCAATTGATGGTACGGTCACCCAAGGGCTTGAGTTTGAACTTAATGGTGCATTTACTGATAGTTGGAATGGCTATTTTGGCTACACTTATAGCGAAGGTGAAACGCCCGAAGGTGACATCCTCAATAGCACAAACCCAAAAAATCAATTTAAGTTATTTACCACTTATAAATTAGATCACCTGTTAACAGGGTTGAAAGTCGGTGGCGGTTATCGCTGGCAAAGTCGCAGCTATGATGAAGTAAAAAACCCAGTTCACGGTCAAGTTGAAGTAGAGCAATCAAGTTATGGCATCGCAAGCCTTATGAGTAGTTATCAAATTAACTCACAAGTGTCTGTTAGCGTAAATATTGATAACTTATTTGATAAAACTTATTACAACCAAATCGGTTTTTATAATCAATACCGCTATGGTAACCCGCGAAAATTTTCACTGCAATTTGACTACAGCTTATAACCATTCAAGTTAACCAAAAAAGCAGCTTAATGAAGCTGCTTTTTTGGTACTGTGCTGTACGTTTTATTGTACTCTGGCAAACTCTTCTTTTGACAATTCACCATTGCTATCAGTATCTAAATCAGAGAAAATTTCAACTAATTGTGCATTTACTGATGCTTCTTTTTGGCTGATCACGCCGTCTCCATCAGTATCAAATGTGTCAAAACTAACTGCTGCAAACGCAGTTGATGAAGCCGCTAAGGCAAAAATAGCAAGTGCTGTATTAATATGTTTCATAGTGTTATTCCTAATAATTTAAAAGAAAGAAATCCTTTTCAGAGATCCCTGTTTGTGGAAACTGAAATTACGCTTTTGAAAATTCTTCTTTTGATAACTCACCGTTTTGGTCAGTATCAAGCTCAGCAAACTTAGCTGAAATAGTCGCATCAGCAGATGCTTCTTGTTGGCTGATTACACCATTGCCATCAACATCAAGAGTATCGAAGTCAGTTGCTGCAAAAGCAGCTGATGATGATGCCAACGCGATAAGTGCTAATGTTTTATTTAATGTGTTCATAATTATCTTCCTTCCAAAATTTAGTGTGCTTGCTTAATCAAATGCGCAGGTCCTTTGCAAAGATCCTTGTGTGAAAATAAGCGATTACGCTTCAGAAAACTCAGCTTTTGAAAGCTCACCATTACCATCAGTATCTAACTCAGCAAACTGGCTCATTAATTTTGCATCAACTGCCGCTTCGCTTTGGCTGATCGTGCCGCTACCATCAACATCTAAGGTGTCAAAGTCAGTACCTGCAAATGCTGCTGATGAAGAAGCTAATGCGATAAGTGCTAATGTTTTATTTAATGTGTTCATAATAAATATTCCTTCAAAGTTTATGGTTGTGAACTTAAGTGATAATCACCGTTTCGTTCAAGACAACTAGAGTATTACAACTTCGGTGCCAACAATTTATTATCATTAAAAATCATGAGGTTATATTTTATTTTGATGTTTTCGTGGAATTTAGAAGGACTATTCTGTTGCAGTTTAGCAACAAGATTTATGCGTTAACCTATAAAACCATACAAATCAAATGGTTAATAGTTATAAAAATGACACAACTCGAGAAACTATGCTGATAATAGTGTTTTTTTCAAAGATGAGTACCCTAACCGCAACTGAACAGCAACTTTAACTGATAAAAATTAAATTTTTTTCATAAATTAACAATCTGAATTGTAAGGAGAAATTAAATTTATTTTGGTAAGTAAAAAATAAAAACGCAGTTAGTTTATGAAAATTCGTGTTTTGTTGCCATTATGCGAAACAATAGCAACGATATTGCAGTTTTAACTGCTCTAGGTATTCTTACAATTTAATTAAGCACCAACAATTTCAATCACAATATGTGTTTTCACCGAATTGGCGATAAAACATAACTCATGAGCCTGGTGATGCATTTCTTCTAATTGCTCTGCACTAGGTTGCTCATTTTCGGCAAACTTCACACATGGTTTTAAAGTTACTTGAGTCATCGACATACGCCCATCACTAGCGCGCTGCATCAAACCAACGGCATCATCTTGATAGCTATCAACTATAAACTTATTTTTTGCCGCAATAGATAAGAAAAATAACATATGGCAGCTCGACAATGACGCAATAAATGCCTCTTCGGGGTCGACACTTTCTGCCACAGAATATGGCAGTGGCACGATATGCGGTGAGGAGGATGCAGCAATAGTTGCCCCACCATCAAATTGCCACAAGTGACCTCGGCTATATTTATTATCGATAAACAACTCTTCTGCTTGGCGAGACCACACAACACTTGCTACATATTCAGACATTGAAATTTTTCATCCTAAGTAAATTTACACATCCCACAGCCCAGAATTTTATCCGGCCTACTAAAATATCCGTAACGAGCATAAAAAGATTCTTTACCTTTGGCTGAGAGCAGTCCGATGGTTGCATCTTTTTTTGCTGCCCCAGCCAAATACATTTCTATATTATCCTTAATCAACGCACCAATACCTTGCCTTTGAAAGTCAGGATCGACAACAACATCTTGGATATAAAAAAATAAACCACCATCACCTATTACACGACCCATACCAACAAGTAGCCCCTCCTGTCGGATCACTACATGAAATAACGAGTTGTTTAAACTAGTATTCGCCAGATCAGCGTTAACTTTACCCCAACCGACTTTCTCTCTTAATAAACAAAATTCTTCTAAAGATGGACAGCTCAGTTCCACGGTATAGCTAACACTTTTCACTAAGCCTAATCTCCGTCATTCAATATCTAATTCATCTTTGCTTAAGCGTTTTACAAAGCAACACTTACTGTTGAAATCTAAAATTAAATTACAGCACCAACGAAAATGCACTCAACCACAACAACTGCACACCATAAGCTAATCGTTGATAAGTGCCTACACTGCCTTTTTGCTTAAATGCTTGCGTCAACAAAACTAAAAAGTAACAGGCAATACACACACACAAAATTGAAAAAAGCCGAAATGAAATACTGGTATATGAACTTACAGCAACAAAAATTGGCGCAATCAGCAAAGACAGCAGCATTACCAAGCCAGCCCAAGAATGTATTTGGCAACTCAAAGTAGGGTTTTTAGTATTAGGATCCGCATCCATAGGGAAGTAACCAGCAATCCAGGTACCCACACCATGAATCATGACAAGCCAACCGACCAACGTAATTAATATAGCGGTATTTTCCAGTTGTACGACATACCAACCAAATAAACAAAATAGTAATCCAAGAGGATAGTTATTAATAAGCGGGGATAGTTTTTCCGTGGGACTGCCAGCAGCACCGAGCTCGCTGCAAAATTGCTTTGCATGACTATAGTTTGGATAACACCTACCAGCGATATACACCCCAGCAACAATCCATATACTCGCGCTTAGTGCTGAATATAAACTAATAATCTCTAACATTAGCAACTTCCATGTATAAATTAATACCACGATAATAAGCTGATGTATTTATGTTGTAAATAATATACTTAACCGCACAGGAAGCACACAGGCATAAAAAAAGCAGCCCGGGGGTATTGGCTGCTTTTGAACGTAATCAATGTAAAAGTCCTTTTAAAATTCCTTGTAGGCGGAAGCTATAATTAGGCCTTTGCGAACTCAGCTTTTGAGAGCTCACCGTTACCGTCTGTATCAAGCTCTGCAAATTTACTCATAAGCTCAGCATCAACCGATGCTTCACTTTGGCTGATTGCGCCGTTGCCATCAACATCTAGCGTATCAAAATCGGTAGCAGCAAACGCCGCTGATGAAGATGCCAGTGCGATAAGTGCTAATGTTTTATTTAATGTGTTCATAATTAATATTCCTTCAATGTACTATCAAAA
>NZ_JACJFH010000012.1:17873-76189 GCF_014164495.1 Pseudoalteromonas sp. SG41-5
TTATCCTTTATCATGGGTTCCCTGCCCACTTAGGTTGTCTTTGGCAACTCAGGATAAACTCAGTATTAGGTTATTAAGCTTTTGAAAACTCTTCTTTTGATAACTCACCGTTTTGGTCAGTATCACGCTCTGCAAATCTATTTAAAAGCTCAGCATCTTCTGCGGCTTCAACTTGACTGATCACACCATTTTCATCAACATCAAGGGTATCGAAGTCTAACGCCTCAAAGGCAAATGCTGCTGATGAAGAGGTTAATGCAATAAGTACTATCGCTTTATTTAGTATGTTCATTGGTTATCTCCTTTCACCTGAGATGATGAATAGTGTGTTACGAAGTCCTTTTCATTTTTCCCTGTCAAAAAGCGACATTAAGCTTTTGAAAACTCTGCTTTTGAAAGCTCGCCGTTACCGTCGCTATCAAGCTCTGCAAATTGGCTCATAAGCTCAGCATCAACTGAAGCTTCACTTTGGCTAATTGCGCCATTACCATCAACATCTAATGTGTCAAAGTCTGTTGCAGCAAATGCGGCTGAAGAAGATGCTAGAGCAATAAGTGCCAACGTTTTATTTAATGTGTTCATAATAAATATTCCTTCAATGTTTATGGTTTCGAACGATGTGCTAATCACATTTTCGTTCTGTACAACTAGACTATTACAACTTCGGTGCCACATTTTAAAAAACCTTTAAAATCAAATTGTTAAAAATAAATTTTACTTTTGACTGGCTATTTACGGTGTTTTTTGTTGCTTTTTAGCAACACGTAAACCACCTATAAAATATAGTTTATAAAAATCAATTGATTAGGTTTAATAGAAAAGACACAGATCAGTACTTACAGTGTTCGTATTTATATTTTTATAGGCAAGAAAAGTGACAGGCGCTGAAATTAACCAGCTGAAAACTAGCAACTGAAATAAATAAAAAATCTATGTTACTGATAATTAATAACAATAAAAATAAATTTAGAGTTCTTTAAGGTAGGTTACGGTATATCCGCTATTTTGTCGCAAAATAGCGAATATGCACAAATTTACACCAGCGGCTCAAGCACTGAAAGGTCAATAAAGTGGTCTTTCATGAAAGTTTTCATCTCGTCTTCACTTGCCGTTAGTTGAATACCAAACTGCGCGCTAGTGGCATGGCTTTTAACACTGCATATTTGTCCGCTAAACTCAGTAACACCTTTATTATTTTTATCGAGCATAATATGACACTGAGTATTCTTTAATTCACTGAGATCAGCTTTGCTTTTTACATCAAACATCACCCCAGTTACTGAGATATCTTTAATAACTCCTTGCATCTCGCGTTCGTCATTAAACTTTATTTTTGCAGCTAATAATGTGGGAATACGAGTTTGTGATCGTAAACTAAATAATTGCACTTCAGTTGGGAAGTTTAAATAAATAAGCCGTGCCGGGTGCGACGACACTGACATAACCTGCTGACGAAATGCTATAACTTGCCCACCACCGCTTTCAAGCACCGCTCTGACGATCACCACAACACCATCTTTTAAATATTCCCCCGCGTTACCTAAACGCTTTGCTGAGGGGTAATTTAAGATCACAAAACGCTCATGCAATAAACCAACAAATTCAGTTTTAACTCGTTTGCTGGCTGTGGGTGTTAAGATTTCGACATCAACAATGCTACCAGCACTAATATAGGCAAGGTTTTCTAAGTTTAATTGTTGTCTTGTTTTTGCCATTTCCTTTCCAACTACAAATAAATCATCTTGTACAAGTAATCGCTTTTATACAAATTAACCACGCCAGAAGGTCGGTGTAAACAACACTAATAAGGTGAATATCTCTAATCGCCCAAACACCATCGCAATGGTTAATAGCCATTTAGCGCCATCACTAATAGCGCCATAATGCGACGCAACATCCCCCAAACCAGGGCCGAGGTTATTTAAGCAAGCTGCGGTGGCTGAGAACGCCGTTATGTTATCCATACCGGTCCCCATTAACGCTAACATAATAATGACAAATACCAACGCATAAGCAGAGAAAAATCCCCATACGGCTTCAACTACTTTATCTGGTAATGCCTTACGACCAAGTTTAATAGAGTAAATAGCACGAGGATGCACTAATCGATTAAGCTCACGTATTCCTTGCAGATAAAGTAAAAACACCCGAACTACTTTCATACCGCCGCCAGTGGAACCCGCACAACCACCAATAAAACTCGAAAATATCAGTAAAATAGGCAAGAACAACGGCCATGCTGAAAAATTATCGGTGGCAAAACCCGCAGTAGTACTAATTGATACCGCTTGAAATAATGCCTGATCGAGCGTTTCGTCACCGTTTGCATATATATTATTGGACGACAGTACCGTAAAACACACAATCACCAGCGCTAGTTGAATAAACAAAAACACTTTAAACTCAGGGTCGCGGATATACACCCTGAGATTTCGACTCGAAACAGCCGCGTAATGCAAGGTGAAATTAACGGCAGCGATGATTAGAAATATCACGCAAATAAAGTTGATTAATGGACTGTCGAAGTGTCCCATAGAAGCATCGTAAGTAGAGAATCCGCCTATTGCAACTGTAGAAAATGAATGACAAATTGCATCAAACCAATTCATTCCTGCAGCCCAATATGCCAAAGTACACGCCGTAGTTAACGACACATAAATATACCAAAGATGTTTTGCGGTATCGGCAATACGTGGCGTCATTTTGGAGTCTTTTACAGGTCCCGGAATTTCAGCTCGATACAACTGCATACCACCCACACCAAGCATGGGTAGTATCGCAACCGCAAGTACGATTATCCCCATACCGCCAAACCATTGTAATTGCTGACGATAAAATAATACCGATTTAGGAAGATACTCAATGCCCGTGAGTACAGTTGCTCCTGTCGTCGTTAAACCTGAGAACGCTTCAAATACCGCATCTGCTAAGGATAAATTAGGTTCTTGTAAAAAAATCAGCGGTAAAGATGCGAATGCCCCTAGAACTAACCAAAATAGCACCACAATTAAAAAGCCTTCGCGTGCTTTCAAATCCCCATGCTCATGGCGGTTAGGGTAGTAAGCAATTAAGCCAATAATTACACTGAATATAAATGCGAGGACAAATGGCACACCACCACCATCTTTATAAATGAGCGATACAATTGCCGGCGGCACCATAGTGATACTAAACAGTACAACCAATTGGCCGAGAATTTTTATGATGGTACGAAATTGCATTGAGCTATCGCTTTTTTATTAAGTAATGATTAGTGCGTGAATGCTATTGTCTTACTCTTTAATACTTAACTCAACCGCGCCATGACTCAAATCATAAATATCTTTTATGGCTTGTGTGGCTTGGCGGCTATCTATAGTGATAACCCATTCAATATTAGCAGTAAATTGCTTTTCTATGTTAAGTACTTGATATTGCGTTTTTAGTAACTGCTCTATCGCTCCTTGCGTGCTGTAATCACTACAGCCCACCAGCTCAACACTAGGAACTTTTAATGTGGTTGTTAAATGTGCCAAGGCATTATTTAGCGAGCCACCATATGCTCTGACTAATCCGCCAGTGCCTAATTTTATACCGCCAAAGTAACGAGTAACCACAGCAGTGATTTCTCCAAGCCCAGAGCCCATTAACACATTAAGCATAGGCTTTCCTGCCGTACCATTTGGTTCACCATCATCAGAGAAACCATAAACATGACTACCACCTGGATTGCCTGCAACATGCGCCCAACAGTTATGACGAGCATCACTGTATTTACTTTCAATCTCACGGATAAACGCTTTTGCCGAGGCTAAATCTGGCGTATGAGCGATATGCACAATAAAGGTGCTTTTTTTTATTTCTTCTTGATGAAAAACGGTTGCTGCTGGGTACTTATATTCTGACATTCTTTAATAAACCCAAATAATGAAGCAAAAAATGGGGCCATATGGCCCCAACTTTTAACACCTGATAATTAATCTAACGATAAATCACGGGTCATATTTTCTAAGCTATCTTCGTGAACAATAATATTGTCCTCGATACGAATACCACCAAATGGTTTAAACGCTTCAACCTTTTCCCAGTTAATAAACTGTTTGTTGTCAGTTTGCGCTAAATCGCCAAGTAATGAATCGATAAAGTACAAACCAGGTTCAATCGTGAATACTTGGTTTTTCTCAATCAAGCGCGTGCAACGCAAGAATGGATGACCTTCAGGTGGGGCTTGATGTGTACCCTTTTCATCAGCCATAAAACCACCCATATCATGTACTTGTAAACCAAGATGATGACCAAGTCCATGCGGGAAGAAAGTCGACGTAATACCGCGCTCAACGATCTCAGCAGCTGGTAACTTAACAATATTAAAATCACTAAGCACCTGAGCAATACGTTGATGGCAATCTAAGTGCAGTTCACCGTATAACAAGCCTGGTTTCAATGCTTTACCCAATGCAATTTGGTGTTGTGTCATTGCGGCAATTAATTCGGCAAACTCGCCCGACTTTTTAAAATCATAAGTACGAGTTATATCTGCAGCATAACCATGAAAGTTAGCGCCAGCATCAATTAAGAACGAATGATGTGCCTTTGGGGCTTGAGGCTCAAAATGAGTGTAGTGCAAAATAGCGCAATTTTCGTTAAGCGCAACAATATTGCCATACGGCATTTCGTTTTCGCTTTGGCGAGTAGCCATTAAATACGCTTGCTGAATATCAAATTCAGAGCCACCGTTAAAAAAGGTATCACGCGCCGCTTTATGGCCATCAACCGCAATACGGTTAGCTTGGCGTAAGCATTCAAGTTCGTATTGAGTTTTATAAGCGCGGTGGTAATTAAAGTAATTGAGCACCGGCTCTGGATTCATAATGCTAAAGCCTAGCGCTTGGGCTACTTCTAGGTATTCTCCGATATAAGCGTACTTCGCTTTATCGTACGGTAATAGTTTTTCAACTTGATCAGGCTGTAATAATAGCTCGATATCAAAGTAATCAGCCCAAAAATCTCGTGGCTCATCTGGCACTTTGTGCCAAAAGTCGACTGGGCGATAAAAAATTAGTTTTGGCTTATCACTGCCATTTACAACAATCCAACAATGTGGATTATCGATGACCGGTAACCAAGCTTTAAAATGCGGGTTAACTTTAAACGGATAATACATATCGTCTAAAAACTGACGTTTAGCTTGTCCAGAATGGATCACTAAACCTTCTAATCCTTCACGTTCAATAATAGTACGAGTACGCTGCTGCAGTGTTGCAATATGTTCGGCATATAAAACGGCTAATTTATCCATAGAAAACCCATCTGTTAAATTTAACTTATTTCAAGTCTAACATAGACCCTGTTTAACCCCAATGCAGATGCGCTAAAGCACTTGTGCCTTAGCCACCCATCTTCATATCCAATATTGGTGCCAATATATTTCCTTCGCGCCCTAAACGCGTGTGATAAACCTGACGATATGCAAATACATTTTTTACGTACTCCCGAGTTTCACGATACGGGATAAGCTCAATCCATAATTCAGCAGGCATGGCTTCATCTGGTAGCCACTTTCTGATTCTATGGTAACCGGCGTTATACGAGGCTGTAGCTAGTATTTCGTTGCCATGGTTTTTCTTTTTTAAGTATTCTAAATACTCTGTACCTAAACGTATATTGGTCTTAGGTTGACTTAAACGGTTTCCTGAAACAGTACTTTTATTTACATACTTTGCTGTACTTGGTAATAGCTGCATTAAGCCACGCGCATTAGCATGAGAACGTGCATCAGGTGCAAAAGAGCTTTCACGGCGCGAAATAGCAATGCTCCAAGTAACATCTATATGATTACGTTTACTATAACGTTCAAATAAATCTTGAAAAGCAAATGGGAAACGTAACTCTACATAATCCCATGCCTTAATTTGCGCTAAAGTATAAATAGTACTGTCGTACCAATCTAATTCTGCTGCGAGTTTTGAAGCCGCGAGCTTTTCTTCATCGCTAGAAGTGCTTGTTAAATAATTCCATTCGCGACGAGCAGAAGTAAACCGCTCAAGTTCATACATCGCTTTAGCACGTTTAAAACCAGGGGCATTAGCCACCTCATGCATTAATTTGTCGCTCACTAACAATGGTTGATTATTGAGCTCAATAGGTAAACCCAACCGCGCAGCAGCCAAAAATCCATAATAATCACGCTCTTTTGCGACTATTTGCCAAATAGCTTTAGCACGCTGTGTATCACCTCGTTGTTCTAAACTATACGCTAACCAATATTGCTGACCCAGACTAAGATTTTCTTTACCTGTAAAAAACGCCACAATGCCCGACCAATCTTGGGTTTTTAGCATATTGCCTAACTGCCATTGCATTAATTTACGATCTTGGCGATCTTTGGGCACTTTACTCAACCAAAAACGCGCCTCAGGGTGGCCACTTGATGCCAGCGATAAAGCAAAACTATAATAAACATCAGCCTTTTGCTCGTCAGAATAGTTAAACATTTTGTCTAACTTTTCCCACGCCTTAAGTGCCAAGGTTTTATCTCGCCAAATTAAGCGTTTAATTCCATAGTGTGCAATTTCACTTTCTTTAACTGTTTTATGCTTATAGCGGTACATTCCTGCTACTGCACTGGGATCACTGCGAACTTTTCGGTAAAAGTCAGCCAAGTATTGCTCATTTTTCGGTAATAAGGTTTTTAAGTATGGCAGTAAGCTTTGCGAGCCACCTTGTGCCGATAACGTAATGCGTTGCCATATTTGCTCTTGGCTCATATAACCTTTTTTACGCCAAACATTAAATAGTGAATCGCATTCTTCTGGCTGTGATTTCCCGACAGTCCATAAATTTGTTACTTGACTCATTATCGCTTGTTCCGGCGCCCCTAAATCAAGCTGATACTGCAGGTAAGTGCAAGTCAGCTCACTATTTGTAGTCTCGCGATAATTATTAATAAAAGCAGCTTTGCGGTTTTGCTTTTGTAAATTCTGCAGCCATGCTTTGCGCACCGGCCACTCTAAAGGCGTACTTTGATAAATAGTTAAATAACGCTCTATTTCAGATTGATGCTCAATATCAGGATGGCGCTGCCAATAGAGTTGCTCTACATAAGGCTTTAATGGATGGTCTAGCTGTGCAACGACTTCCTTAAACTCTTGATAACTAGCATATTTGACTTTTTTTTCAGCATCTAAAAATGCGTCATGCTCCGTATTAGCGTAGGCAGAAAATAAAGGAAATAATAATGCTGCTGCCGTTACACTTAAAAATTGTTTTTTCATGATGACCTTAAATATTCAAAGGTAAATAAAAGACAAACACTTCGCCTACACCTTAGCACCAAACAAGCTATATTTTAACCAGTAGTAAGACACCACAGTAAATTTTTCGTTGCATTTTTAATTTAAAGCAAGCACACTGATTGAAATGCAAACTCATCGTACCAGTCTTAGTTCACTAACTAGGGAGAATAATAATGTTATATAAAAGCGATTCCTTTGAAGTTGCTTTCATCAAGGATAATATCGCCGAGTTCAAATTTTGTGTTGCAGGTTCTGTAAACACTTTGTCTCAGCAAACCTTGAAAGATTGCGCCTCTGCATTAAAAGAATTAGCCGCAAACAGTGATATCAAAGGCATGATTTTTACCAGTGATAAAGAACACTTTATTATTGGCGCCGATATTTTCGAGTTTTTACCTACCTTTACTAAACCAGAAGCTGAATTAGTAACGTGGATCAAAGATGCCACTGATGTTTTTGACGCGCTAGAAGATTTACCATTCCCAACTTTAAGCGCTATCAATGGCTTAGCACTTGGTGGTGGTTGTGAGTGGGTACTCGCTACCGATTATCGTGTTGCTAGCACTGATGCTAAAATTGGCCTACCAGAAGTAAAACTTGGCATCATGCCTGGATTTGGCGGCACAGTTCGCTTACCACGCATTGTTGGTGCTGATAATGCGATGCTTTGGATCACCTCTGGTGCCGAAAACCGCGCAGCTGATGCTTTAAAAGTAGGTGCTGTTGACGCTGTAGTTAGTGCTGACAAACTTATAGAGTCAGGAATTTCAACGCTTGAATTAGCTATCTCTGGAAAACTAGATTGGCAAGCTAAGCGACAAGTAAAATTACAACCACTTAAATTGAACCGTGTTGAGCAAGGTATGAGCTTTGCAATGGCTGAAGGTATGGTTATGGGTAAAACCAAAGGCCACTATCCTGCTCCTATTATGGCAGTTCGCACTATTAAAGCAGCAGCAAACTGTGAACGCGCCGAAGCAATGGCGATTGAAAATGCCAACTTTGCTAAATTAGCACGCACCCCAGAAGCGGCAGCCCAAACGGGTATTTTCTTAGCAGATCAATACATCAAAGGTAAAGCGCGCAAGCAAGCTAAAACTAGTGATGTAGTAATTAAACAAGCTGCAGTACTTGGTGCTGGCATTATGGGTGGCGGTATCGCTTACCAGTCAGCTTATAAAGGAACACCTATTATAATGAAAGACATCCAACAGGATGCGCTTGATTTAGGTATGGGTGAAGCATCTAAGCTATTAGGTCAAAAAGTTCAACGCGGCCATATGGCGATGGACAAAATGGTAGCAACGTTAGGTAAAATCAAACCAACTCTTAATGATAGCGATTTACAAAGCGCTGATATCATTGTTGAAGCAGTTGTCGAAAACCCTAAAGTTAAACAAGCCGTTTTAGCCGGTCTTGAAAAAGACATGCCTGCAGGCACTATCCTAACGTCTAACACATCAACTATTCGTATTGATGAATTAGCCACGGCTCTTGAAAAACCTGAAAATTTCTGTGGTATGCACTTCTTTAACCCAGTACCAAAAATGCCACTGGTAGAAATTATTCGCGGTGAGAAAACCTCAGAGCAAACTATTAACGCTGTTGTTGATTACGCCTTAAAGTTAGGTAAATCACCTATCGTTGTTAACGATTGCCCAGGATTCTTTGTAAACCGTGTATTATTCCCATACTTTGCCGGCTTTAGTAAGTTAGTTGTTGAAGGCGCTGATTTTGCCAAAGTAGATAAAGTAATGGAAAACGTATTTGGCTGGCCTATGGGTCCTGCATACTTACTTGATGTTGTTGGTATTGATACGGCTTACCACTGTACTGGCGTGATGGCAGATGGTTTCCCTGAGCGCATGTCACGTGCCGAAAAAGATCCGGTAACAATATTCGCTAACGAAAAGCGTTTTGGTCAAAAGAACAAAGCGGGTTTCTACCAGTATGCTCCGGATCGTCGCGGTCGCTTGAAAAAAGCTCAAGATCCACAAGCCGTTGAGCTACTTAGTTCAATCACTGATGCACCGAAAGAGTTTGATAAACAAGAAATTATCGACCGTTGTATGATACCAATGATCAACGAAGTGCTACTGTGTTTACAAGAAAACATTGTTGCTTCTCCACAAGAAGCTGATATGGCACTTATTTATGGTATTGGTTTCCCTCCATTTAGAGGCGGCGCGTTCCGTTACTTAGATCAAACTGGACTAGCTAACTTTGTTGCAACAGCTGACAAATACGCTCATCTAGGTGCGATTTACCAAGTATCTGAACAAACTCGCAAATGGGCTGAAGAAGGCCGTATTTTCTATAAGGTGGAAGGATAAGACCATGAATACTCCAGTAATTGTAGATTGTATCCGCACGCCAATGGGCCGTTCAAAAAACGGTGTATTTAAACATAAGCGTGCCGAAGATTTAAGCGCCCACTTAATGAAGGGCTTACTTGATCGCAACCCAGCCGTTGATCCAGCATCGATTGACGATATCTATTGGGGTTGTGTACAACAAACTTTAGAGCAAGGTTTTAACGTTGCTCGTAATGCCGCATTACTTGCCGGCATTCCTCACACAGTGCCAGCGGTAACAGTAAACCGCTTATGTGGATCATCAATGCAAGCATTACACGATGCTGCTCGCGCAATCATGACTGGCGCTGGTGATACCTACATCATTGGTGGTGTTGAGCACATGGGTCATGTGCCAATGACCCACGGTAACGACTTTCACCCAGGCTTAGCAACTTCAATTGCACAAGCATCTGGCTCAATGGGCTTAACCGCAGAGTACCTTGCAACTATTCACGGTATTACCCGTGAGCAGCAAGACCAATTTGCATACCGCTCACATCAACGAGCTCATGCAGCAACGGTTGAAGGACGTTTCCGCCGCGAAATCCTCGCAATGGAAGGTCATGACGCAGATGGTTCACTGATTTTAGTTGAAGATGACGAAGTAATTCGCCCGGAAACAACCGTAGAAGGCTTATCACAGCTACGCCCAGTATTTAACCCAGCATCGGGCTCAGTCACTGCCGGTACGTCTTCAGCTCTTTCTGACGGCGCATCTGCTATGTTAGTAATGAGCGAAGAAAAAGCCAAAGCTTTAGGCTTACCAATTCGTGCACGTGTTAAAGCCATGGCGGTTGCAGGTTGCGATCCATCAATCATGGGTTACGGCCCAGTACCAGCAAGTAAAAAAGCATTAGCGCAAGCCGGTATCACTATTGATGATATCGATGTTGCCGAGCTTAACGAAGCATTCGCAGCACAATCACTACCAGTATTAAAAGACCTAGGTCTTGCTGATGTAGTTGATGAAAAAGTGAATTTAAACGGCGGCGCTATCGCTCTGGGTCATCCTTTGGGTTGTTCTGGCTCACGTATTAGCACCTCGTTAATCCACTTGATGGAAGATAAAAATGCACGCTATGGTTTAGCCACTATGTGTATTGGTTTAGGCCAAGGCATCGCAACGGTATTTGAACGTGTGCAAGATTAATAAAATGTATTAAGTAATACCTTGGTGATAAAAAGCCGCGTCGATTTATAAATCGACGCGGCTTTTTTATAATTAATTTTTTGCAGCTAAGTTATGTCGCTTTATAAGCACAAGTGAAGTGACTTTATTTATCAGGCTGAGGTCGTTAAACTAGCAGCCTTAAACTAATCGTTAAGCGCTAAATAAACAGTAAAGGTTATGCAATGAGTTTTGAGAATCCCGATCACCAATTAGATGCCATTGGCCTACGCTGTCCGGAGCCTGTAATGATGATCAGAAGCGCGGTACGTAAAATGGAAAATGGCGAAACTTTATTAATTATTGCCGACGACCCATCCACCACCCGTGATATCCCCAGTTTCTGCCGCTTTATGGATCACACATTGTTAGAAAAGGAAGTGGATGCAGTACCGTATCGATATTTAGTGAAAAAAGGGCTATAAATCAATAATTAACCATAATTAAAACATTCATTAATCCCAGTAAAAGTTTATTTTCAGCTGCCACTGAAACTCTGTTGCATGTTTATAACCAAATCGTATATCGAAATCTTGATTGATAGGCACTGATAGCTCGATGTTAGTTGCAATACCGCTTAACTGTTGGTGATAAAACTTCTCAATTGATGTTCTTAGTTTTAAATTAGAAGTTACAGTCGTTAAAAATCCTAGCTCTATTGAAGTATCCAGCCATTGTTGGGTGCTTTGTAATTCACCAGCATAACCATTAATCATACCGTACACTAGCGACTGATTAGCATTTAATAACCATGACTTTCCAACTCCTGCCATGGCAAATGTACTTGAGCAACTAAAGCACTGGCTGCGATTTCTTTCATAACCTACATTTATCTGCCATGCCCAACCGCCTTCATTTGGCCACTGGCTATAGGCTGGGTTAAATGATTCTAGATCTAAAAGATGTAATTTTTCTAGATATAACTGCGAATCAAATAAAGCAACTTCAACATCCAACATCTCTAAATTAGAGTAAGGAACTCTGGCAATATCAGAAGCTAATGAATCAAAATAACTTAATCTGAAACCTAAATTTAGACTTTGTTCATTTTTATACACAGTCGAAGAAATAGATATATTTGAGGGTTTCTGAGCTGAATGCGGTGCATGTTTATCATAATTAATAAAAGAGGTTTCTTTACCTGGAGGTAGGACTAAACGAGCTTTAATAAGAGCTTTTTTTAACTTTTCAATGTGTTCAACATCATATTTTTTTATTTGTTGCAACTGAACAAACTCAAAAAGAGTTTCAATAATTCGTTTTTTAGTTACCACATCTAGATTTGTAAATGTCGGCTCAAAAAGTATATTTTGCGAATGATAAATAGCTAAAGCCAGCTTGGAGTCTTTCGCTGAAAGATTGTTTTCATATTGATGAAAAACACTACTTCTTGAAGGAGTAAACTCAATCTGTTTTACTAGCTTTTCGTTATTATATTGAGCACTATTTAAGCGAGAAAAAATAGTCGCAGGAATAACCCAAGGCGAAAGCTCATTCGTTAACTGCTCCCCTATAATTAATTCAACAACCCTTGCGATATGAAATGCACAGTTTTCATCCGCAAAATAGTAAGAATACTTAGCCCCCATAATTTCCCATAAATGATTAGTTAAAAAGAGGACGTCTTCTTGGCTAAAGTTAAGCTTATATTCCCATATATCTCTCAGCTCTATTTCACCATAGTTATGTTGATGACGGTAAAATAGTTGATCAGAAAAACCGGCCTCGTAACCGCCAAATAGCCCTTTCGTAATATAGACCAAACCGTTTTCATTATCAGGAACTAGTGCGCCATAATTTAAGCTATAATCTAGTAACTTATTGTGCTCTGGCGTTGATCTATTTAGCTTTAAAAGCATATGACCATAAAGCGAAGCCGGATTACTCATATACCCTGAAGCAAAGACTAAACTTACAGAGTGAATCGGTTGTTTATCTCTCCACTCTATAAGTTCGGTGCATTCAACCTTTGGCTCTGAGAATTCAAGCCCTTGTGATAGTAACCACTGATATCTAGCAGGATATTTGCATTGCATTTGTGCGTCTTTATTAAATGCATCAATCGTTGCTTTTAACTCGGATGAAGGGTTATTTTTGCCATTTTTTGAGATAAAAAATGAATCACTCTCAATATAACTTTGAGGAGCTGATGCATTTTTATAATGCCCTAATTTCAACCAGGTTGGATGCTCGGAAAGTGAGCTAGATGAATAAGATGAAAACGTAGCAAACAGTGCTAGTGCTGGTAAGTATTTGATTGTAGTCATAAGTATGAGTAGGTGCTGACACCTACTCTATTAACAGTTAAATAACTGGGCAAGTAGCTGCAAACTGTGTTGTCACTTTGCTTTCAACAATTGCATATAATGCTTGAGGGTCTTGAGCAGGTTTAGTCGCAAAATCGCTACGGATAGCATTTACAATTTGACCATGAGAACTAGCGTCACAACCACGCACATTTAACATTGCAGTAACATAATCACCTTCACCTTCAGCAATTTCTTGCTCAAGTACAGGGAATGTTTGTTGAATAAATAGAGCTGTTTTTGCACCTGCGCCTTCACAGCTACCAACAGATGATATATTTGAAGATACTGCTGTAGTACCTAAATCCCAAATAATATTTGAAATTGCTGCTGCGGTTCCATTCTCTGGGAATATCATTGCGCCGATACCACAATCCTGCCAAGGGTTAACGCCCTCTTTAGCCTGTAATGGAGCAGCTATAAAAGCCCCCGCTAAAACAACTGCTGTTACTGTAGTTTTTAACATTTGTAATCCTATTTTAATTTTTTTTATTCATATAAACGAGCAGAGTATAGTGATATCGAGCTCTTTATAGATTTTAAAGAAGTTTTGATATAATACTCAAAAATGATTGACTACGATTAACGCAAAAAATCAATAACAATATTAACAGGATGTAATTACTTTTGTAAATATAATCAGTGTACTCAAACCTCAATCTCTACCTCACTTCTTGGTTATTGTTACTTTTGGCTGATCGTTATTATGATAATCGATACTAACGATGTAGCTGCCTTTAATTGCAGGAGTGAAGCTAAAGTAATTATAGGTAGTATTGCAATCTGCTTTGACGCTTTGCCCTAACGTCAGAGATTGACCGGTTGGATCTTGTTCACTGAACCCACAGTTATAACCTGCGCTCCACTCCATATCAGCGATTTTAAACTCATACACTTTACCCGGTGTTGAAAACTTTACTTGTGCTTGATAAAGCGCAGGCGCGACTTGAGTAAATTCATATTGCGTTTCTGCATCCCATAAATTGAAGTCGCCGCGTAGGTACATTGTACGGTCAAGTGCTTGGCCTGGCAGTACATCGCTAAGATCTGGCATTTGTATTTGGCTCGAACAAGCACTCAGTAAAGCAACTAGAGCCACTGTTAATATACGTTTCATAGGTATTCCCTCTAATACTAAAAAGCCAGCATAGCTGCTGGCTTTTTAAGCGAAGCTGAATTTATTTCTGTAATACAGAAATATCAGCAATATCTAAAAATAGACCACTCAGTTGACTTAGTAATGCTAAACGGTTTTGCTTAACGGCTTCATCGTCTGCCATTACCATCACGTTGTCGAAGAAGTTATCAACACTTTCACGAATACCCGCAAGTTGGGCAAGCGCTTCTTGATAGTCGCCAGCCGCGTATAACGGCGCTAATTCAGTGGCAAACTTAGCAACTTGTGCCGCTAATGCCTTTTCGGCATCATCGTTTAATAAGCTCTCGTCAACAGTGCCTTGCGTTGTAATATCATTTTTAGCCAGAATATTACTTACCCGTTTATTAGCTGCTGCAAGCGCTTCTGCGGCGTCTAATGTACGGAAGTGACTAACCGCTTTAACACGACGGTCAAAATCAACAGGCTTAGTTGGGCGACGCACTAGTACTGCTTGAATAACGTCTACTTCAATGCCTTCGTCTTGATACCAAGCGCGGAAGCGCCCTAGCATAAATTCAAATACATCGGCTGATACATTTAAGTTAGTTAGCTTATCGCCAAACAGGGTTTGTGATTTTGCGACTAGATCTAAAATATCAAGTGGTAGTTCTTTTTCTACCATGATACGCAGCGCACCAATGGCAGCACGACGAAGCGCAAATGGATCTTTATCACCCTTTGGTGCTTGGCCAATACCAAAAATACCTACTAGTGTATCGAACTTATCGGCAATCGCTACTGCGCAGCTAATTAAGTTTGTAGGTAAATTATCACCGGCAAAACGCGGCATGTATTGCTCGTTTTGGGCAATGGCAACATCTTCGGCTTCACCGTCATGGCGTGCATAGTGCATCCCCATCACACCTTGTACGTCAGTAAACTCCATCACCATTTCGGTCATTAGATCGGTTTTACTTAATAAACCAGCACGCTTAGCAAGTGTTTTATCGGCACCTAATTGCTCAGCAATGTAACCAGCAAGTTCACTAATACGCTCTGACTTATCTTTAAGCGTACCTAATTGCTGTTGGAACAATACGCTATTAAGTGACTCTAAACGGCTTTCAAGAGTTTTCTTTTTATCTGTTTCAAAGAAGAACTGCGCGTCAGCTAAACGCGGGCGCACTACTTTCTCGTTACCAGCGATAACTACGCTTGGGTTTTTGCTTTCGATATTTGAAACAAATAAAAACTTGTTAAGTAGCTTGCCGTCTTGATCAAGTAATGGGAAGTATTTTTGATCGTCTTTCATGGTGTAGATCAGCGCTTCGGCTGGTACATCTAAAAACGCTTCTTCAAATGTTGCAGTAAGAGTTACTGGCCATTCAACCAATGAAGTTACCTCTTCAAGTAAATCTTCATCCATAGCTACTACTGCATTAACAGCTGTTGCTGCAGCTTCGATTTGGCTACGAATTTGTGCTTTACGCTGCTGGTAATCAGCAACAACATGTGCAGACTTAAGCACCTCAAAAACATCATCAGCGTGTTTGATTGTGATTTTTTCTGGATGATGAAAACGATGGCCTTGCAGTTGGTTACCCACTGCTTTACCAAGGACTTCGCCTTCAATTAGCTGATCGCCAAACAAAATAGTTGCGGTATGAACAGGACGAATAAATTGTGTTTTATTCGCCCCCCAACGCATTGGTTTAGGAATCGGAAGTTTAGCTAACGCTTTATTTACCGCATCAGCCATCAAGGCTGTGGTTTCTTTGCCTGCTACTTTAGCAATGTGTAACAACCATGCACCTTTATCGGTCTCGAGTGTTTGCGCTTCACTTACTTCAATACCACAACCACGAGCCCAACCCATTGCAGCTTTGGTCGGCTTGCCATCGGCATCAAATGCAGCCTTCGTTGCAGGGCCACGTTTTTCTACTTCTTTGTCTTGTTGCTGAGCTTCAAGTGCTGTTACTTGTAAACCTAAACGACGAGGAGATGCATACCAGCTTACGCCTTGGTGATTAAGCTCTAGGCTCTCAAGCTCTGCAGTTAGATTTGCAGCAAATGCTTCGGCAAGTTTACGCAATGATTTTGGTGGCAACTCTTCGGTGCCAATTTCTACTAATAAATTTTGTGCTGACATGCTTACTTATCCTTACACAACGGGAAACCAAGCGCTTCGCGTTTGTCATAATAACTTTGTGCACACGCTTTAGATAATGCACGAACGCGCAAGATATAACGCTGGCGCTCTGTCACCGAAATAGCATGACGTGCATCCAATAAGTTAAATGCGTGTGATGCTTTCATTACTTGCTCATAAGCAGGTAATGGTAAGCTTGCTTCAATTAGCTTTTGGCTCTCAGCTTCGCATTTATCAAACTGGGCAAATAAATCGTCAACATTTGCATGCTCAAAGTTATAAGTTGATTGCTCAACTTCGTTCTGATGGAATACATCACCGTAAGTAACACGACCCATTGGGCCATCAGCCCATACTAGATCGTAGATGCTATCTACGCCTTGAATGTACATAGCTAAACGCTCAAGACCATAAGTGATCTCACCAGTAACAGGAGAGCACTCTAAGCCCCCTACTTGTTGGAAGTAGGTAAACTGGGTTACTTCCATACCGTTTAACCAGATCTCCCAACCAAGACCCCATGCGCCTAGCGTAGGTGATTCCCAGTTGTCTTCAACGAAGCGTACTTCGTCAGTAAGGGTATCAATGCCAACAGCCGCTAATGAGCCTAAATATAGCTCCTGGATGTTATCTGGTGATGGTTTTAATACGACTTGGAACTGGTAGTAATGTTGCAGGCGATTTGGATTCTCACCATAACGGCCATCGGTAGGACGACGACATGGTTGCACATACGCGCTCGACATTGGTTCAGGACCAATAGACTTTAAAAATGTTTGCGGATGAAATGTGCCTGCACCAACTTCCATATCAAGTGGCTGAATAATGACACAGCCTTGCTGTGCCCAGTAATCCTGTAAAGCCAGGATCAAACCTTGAAAGGTTTTAACGTCATATTTTTGCATATTTGGCTTTTAGTATCTGCTGTGATGTAGCGTGAAAATTACCTTCAGTATACCTTGTGCGTAGTCATGTTTTAAGCAGTTTGTGCAATTGAGAAAATAAAAAAGGAGCCTAAGGCTCCTTTTTTGTGATTACCATAATTTAATTATACGTCTAAGTTAACTACACGTAGTGCGTTAGTTTCGATAAACTCACGACGCGGCTCAACTTGGTCACCCATCAAGGTTGCGAATAATTGGTCTGCACCAACAGCATCTTCAATGGTTACTTGTAACATGCGACGCGCTGAAGGATCCATGGTAGTTTCCCACAGCTGACTTGGATTCATCTCACCTAGCCCTTTATAGCGCTGGATATATAGCCCACGCTTAGATTCTGCGATCAACCATTCCAATGCATCCACAAAGTTATCAACAGCTAGAGTCTTCTCACCACGTTGAATATAAGCACCTTCACTTAAGATATTGGCAATGTTAGTACCAGTTACTGCGATGCGTTTATAATCACGTGAAGAGATAAAGTCATGGCTTAGTACGTGTGCCTTATCAACACCGTGTTGGCGAATATTGATAACTGGGTAATATAAGTTACGTTCAGTATCATGCTCTGTTGCAGCCGCGAAGATAGTTGCATCTTCATCACGTGCGACTAAGTCATCGACTAACGTTTTGGTCCACTCGATTACTTTAGCTTCATCGGCTAAATCAGTTTCGTTTAGCTCTGTTTGATAAATCAAACGTTCCATAACCGTATTCGGGTATTTACGTTTTAAGCGCTCAATAACTTTAACTGTGTTTTGATAATCATGAACGATAGCCTCTAAAGCTTCACCTTCAAGTGCAGATGCATCAGAACCGGTATAAAGTGCGGCACCATTTAATGCTAATGAAGTTAGGTATTCGACAAGTGCTGGATCATCTTTAATATAGCGCTCTTGTTTACCTTTTTTCACTTTATAAAGTGGTGGTTGAGCAATATAGATATAACCACGTTCAACGATTTCTGGCATTTGACGGTAGAAAAAGGTCAATAGTAACGTACGAATGTGCGAACCATCGACGTCAGCATCGGTCATGATAATGATTCGGTGATAGCGTAATTTTTCAGGGTTATACTCATCGCGACCAATACCACAACCAAGGGCTGTAATTAACGTGGCAACTTCTTGTGAAGATAACATCTTATCAAAACGCGCTTTCTCTACGTTTAGTATTTTACCTTTAAGCGGAAGAATCGCTTGATTCTTACGGTTACGACCCTGCTTGGCTGATCCGCCAGCAGAGTCCCCTTCCACTATATATAGTTCAGACAGGGCTGGATCTTTTTCTTGGCAATCCGCTAACTTACCAGGTAAACCTGCTAAGTCCATTGCGCCTTTACGACGAGTCATTTCACGGGCTTTACGCGCCGCTTCACGAGCACGAGAAGCATCAATGATTTTACCAACAACTATTTTTGCATCTACTGGATTTTCTAATAAGAATTCAGTGAATTTCTCAGCCATTGCTTGTTCTACAGCTGATTTAACTTCGCTTGAAACTAGCTTATCTTTGGTTTGTGATGAGAACTTAGGATCAGGAACTTTAACACTAACAACTGCAGTTAAGCCTTCACGGGCATCATCGCCTGTTGCATTACTGGTTGTTTTAGCTTTTTTGTTAAAGCCTTCTTTTTCCATATAGTTGTTAAGTGTACGAGTTAGCGCAGATCTAAAACCGGCTAAGTGAGTACCACCATCACGTTGTGGAATGTTGTTTGTAAAACAGTAAATGTTTTCTTGGTAAGCATCATTCCACTGCATTGATACTTCAACGCTAATACCATCTTCTTCACGTTCATGAGTAAAGTGGAATACACCTTTATGAATAGGTGTTTTGTTACGGTTTAAATACTCAACGAAGGCACGAATACCCCCTTCATATTTAAAGTGGTCAGTTTTATTTTCTTCGCGTTCATCATTTAAAATAATACTCACACCTGAATTCAGGAATGATAACTCGCGTAAGCGCTTAGCTAAAATATCGTAATGGAAATCTAAATTTGTGAAAGTCTCACCACTTGGCCAAAAACGAAGTTCAGTACCTGTGGTTTCTGATTCGCCAATTACAGCTAGTGGCGCATCAGGAACACCCATAGTGTAAAATTGCTCATGTAGCTTGCCTTCACGACGAACTGTTAGCTTTAATTTTTCTGAAAGCGCATTTACTACTGAAACACCAACACCGTGTAAGCCGCCTGATACTTTATATGAGTTATCATCAAACTTACCACCAGCATGTAGTACTGTCATAATTACTTCAGCAGCTGACACGCCTTCTTCTTCATGAATTGAAGTTGGAATACCACGGCCGTTATCTCGAACAGAGACTGAACCATCTAAATGAATTGAGACAAAGATGTCATCACAATGACCTGCTAAGGCTTCATCGATAGAGTTATCAACGACTTCAAACACCATGTGGTGTAAGCCTGTGCCATCATCGGTGTCCCCTATATACATTCCAGGACGCTTTCTTACTGCGTCTAATCCTTTTAGTACTTTAATACTCGACGAATCGTAATTCTCAGACATGGTTAATCCCACTTATCTTGTTATTAGGTTGCCATGTTTCACGTGGAACATTTGTAGTTCTCGTTGCATGGGTTCCACCACAGCAGAAATACTTTCAGATTGAATTGTAGAGATAAATATTTGAGAGCTACAGTGCGACAATAACTGTCCTACTTTCTCTTTCGTATCTTCCCCTAACTCTGAAGGTAGATCATCTATTAGCAATATTGATTGCTTTTCTGTCTCTGACTCAATCAAACTATTTTGCGTTACTTTTAACGCATAAAGCAATAGTTTCAATTGACCGCGTGAAAAGGTGTTTTCCACACTATTGCCAGCGACACTAAAACTGAAATCAGCTTTATGCGGCCCTTTATTTGTAAAACCTTGGCGACTATCACGCTCAAAGCTTTGTTCGAGAGCGTCGGCTAGAGATTCATTTTCTTTCCAACCAGCATAAAAACTTATTTCTAAATCGCGTATAAGCGTTAATTCTGCACACATTTTATCAAAAAATTGCTGCTTAAACCTACTTATATACGCAATTCGTAAATTATTTATTTGGTCTGCCAGTCTAACAAATTCTTTATCCCAAAACTTGATTTGATCAAAATAATTCTTAGGCTTACTTTTCAATAATGCATTACGTTGCTTTAATACTTTATTGAAAGATTGCCACAAATAAAAAAAGTCTTGTTCCACGTGGAACAATCCTAAATCTAAAAATTTTCGGCGTTCTTTTGGACCACCAAAAAACAACGAATAGCTTTCTGGGGTGATCACTTGTACTGGCATTAATTGGGCAAGTTCAGACACTCGACGACTAGACTTACCCTGTATTTTTAATTCTGTCTCACCACTTAAAGTCTTACTAATACCGATTGGAATTGATAAGTTATAAAGTGATTTACGACCATGAATGGTGAATTTTTCTTTATGGTGCGTAATGATACTTTTGTGTTTTGGGGTACGGAAAGACTTGCCATGAGAAAGGTAATAAATAGCCTCAAGAAGGCTGGTTTTGCCACTGCCATTTTCACCATAAATTATGTTAATACCATTCACTGGCTCTACAGTGAGCGCCTCAATATTCCGAAAATTATTGAGGCTCAAATGACTTAAACTCATAGTGCCTTATAAGCGCATTGGCATAACAACGTACATGGCTTCTTCATCGCCAGCACCTTCTATCAATGCACTACTATTTGAATCAGCAAGCGTAAATAAAACGTCTTCTGTTTTTAATGTATTTAATACATCTAAAACATACGATACGTTAAAGCCAATTTCTAAGTCATCACCTTGATAGCTCACTTCAACCACTTCCTCAGCTTGCTCTTGCTCTGGGTTGTTGGCGGTAATTTTTAATAGTCCGTTCGATAAGTTTAACCGTACACCTCTAAACTTCTCGTTCGATAAAATAGATACCCGTTGAAACGCACTGCGTAACCATTCACGATTTGCGGTAATAACTTTATCACCACCACGTGGCAATACTCGGCGGTAATCAGGAAAACGCCCATCAACTAATTTACTCGTAAAAGTAAACTCTGTATCTAAAATACGAATATGATTTGCACCAAATTGAATTGTCACCAACTCATCATCAGCAACCATTAGACGCATAATTTCTTGTACGCCTTTACGCGGAATTATTAGCTGACGTTGAGTGTTTAACGATTGCGTTAATTGTTTTTGCGCAATTGCTAAACGGTGACCATCAGTAGCCACTGTTTTTATATCAGTATTATCTACTTCAAACGACATACCATTTAAGTAATAGCGTACGTCTTGATTGGCCATCGAAAAGTGGGTGCTTTCAAGTAACTTTCGCAGTTCTAAGCGCGTTAGTTGAAATTCAACTTCACCATCCCACTGCTCAAGATTAGGAAAGTCTTCCGCAGCGAGTGTAGTTAATGAAAAGCGGCTTTTTCCACTGGTCAGTAATAGTTGGTGATCTTGACTGCTCAACGTTAAATCTGAACCGTCTGGCAGACTTTTACAAATATCGAGTAATTTTTTAGCTGGCAAAGTCAATTTTGCATCAGCGGTATCATCGCCAACAAAAACCTTTGCGACAAGTTCAATTTCAAGGTCTGTGCCTGTCATTGAAAGTTCGCCATTTTCAACCTCTAACAAAACGTTAGATAAGATAGGCAAGGTATGCTTGCGCTCAATTGCGCCAGATACTTGCACCAAAGGTTTTAAAAATTGTTCTCTTGATATAGTTATTTGCATAATAAAGTCAGCCCTAAGATGACAATGTTCTTATTAGGTTTTGATAATCTTCTTTCACTTCGTGGCTTTCATCACGTAGTGATTTAATCTTTCTGCACGCATGCAATACTGTAGTGTGGTCGCGGCCACCAAAGGCATCACCAATTTCAGGTAAGCTGTGATTGGTAAGTTCTTTAGACAATGCCATAGCAACTTGACGAGGTCTTGCGATAGAGCGGCTGCGGCGCTTAGATAGCAGGTCTGAGACGCGAATACGATAATATTCAGCAACCGTACGTTGAATATTGTCTATCGTGACCAGTTTGTCCTGCAAAGCGAGTAAGTCACGTAATGCTTCTTTTACAAAGTCGATCGAAATTGGTCGACCAGTAAAGTTTGCATTAGCAATCACACGATTAAGCGCGCCCTCTAACTCACGCACATTTGAACGTAATTTTTTAGCGATAAAAAAAGCCACTTCGTGAGGTAAATTAATTTTACTCTGCTGGGCTTTTTTCATCAAAATAGCCACTCGCGTTTCAAGCTCTGGCGGCTCAATCGCGATGGTTAAACCCCAACCAAAACGTGATTTAAGGCGATCTTCAACCCCTTCAATCTCTTTTGGATAACGATCTGAGGTTAAAATAATTTGTTGGTTACCTTCAAGTAATGCATTGAAAGTATGAAAGAATTCTTCTTGTGAACGTTCTTTGTTAGCAAAAAACTGAATATCATCGATCATTAAAGCATCAACACTGCGGTAATAACGCTTAAATTCTTCAATAGCATTATTTTGCAGGGCTTTAACCATATCTTGCACAAAGCGTTCTGAGTGCATATAAACAATTTTTGCATCTGGCTTATTTGCCATAATGCCATTGCCAACCGCATGTAATAAATGCGTTTTACCTAAACCCGTTCCACCATATATAAATACCGGGTTAAAGGCAGCACCAGGATTATCCGCAACTTGCGTCGCAGCAGCTTTTGCTAACTGGTTAGATTTACCTTCAACAAAACTATCAAAGGTGTAGTTTTCTTTAATGTTTGATTTGTAACCAGACTTAGGAGCAGGCTCAACCACAGCTTTAGCTGCTTTTGGTTGCTGCTTTGCCGCCGGCTGATTCATCGGGGTCGCAGAGCCAGTTGTTGCAGGCGCGATCACTTGCGCATTGTGGATTGGCTTGCTACCTACATCAAAGCGTAACTCTGGCGCTTCATCCTTACAAATCTCAACAAGTAATTCATTAATTCGGTTTAAGTACTTTTCTCTTACCCAATCAAGCACAAAGCGATTAGGTGCATAAATCGTCAGGGTATCTTCGGTACTTTCTGCTTGTAGTGGTCTTACCCACATACTGAACTGCTGCGAAGGCAGTTCATCTTGCAATACATATAAACAACTTTGCCAAACCGACAGATACACAGTTAAACTCCCAAAGACTTAGTATTTATTCCCGGTCATCTTTAGTGGCCGGAAATCATACATTTATTACTATTATTTAGGCAATTTATTAACCCAAGACCGAGTATTATGAATGCACTTTATCCACAAGTACAAGATTGATTTTTTTGAAAAATATGATCTGGCTAAAAAAAACAAGCAAGACGTTGATTTTTAATAGCAATTATTTTTAACTTCAAAGTATGATCATAGCAAAAAAGGGCTTGGATCGCGATCAAATTATGTGATCTATTTTACTTACCCCAAGCTTTTATGCACTTTTTATACAGAGCCTGTGGAAAACTTCTTTAATATAAGGATCCTAGCAGATCCTGCCAACAGATCTATTATCCCCCCTCTATTATAAATGCGATTATGGTTGACTTTAAGGCACTTCATCGATAATATCTCGCGCTCGCAATGGCACCTGTGCCAGGATCGCGACCTGCATAGGATGTTTTAACCTTTAACCGATCGGATGGAATTGTTATGAAAAGAACTTTTCAACCTAGCGTTTTAAAACGCAAACGTGCACACGGTTTCCGTGCTCGCATGGCAACTGTAAATGGCCGTAAAGTATTAGCTCGTCGCCGCGCTAAAGGCCGCAAAGTTCTTTCTGCTTAATATATAAGTGGAAGACTTTAACTTTGGCAGGGAGTTACGTCTGTTAACTCCCTCGCATTACTCTCGCATCTTTAATGAACCCGCTCGGGCCGCAACTCCTTTCTTTACCTTATTAGCAAAACCCAATGACCAAGCAAAACCTCGCTTAGGACTCACTGTCGCTAAAAAACGGGTTAAAAAAGCTTGCCAACGAAACCGTATTAAACGTCTTGCTCGCGAAAGTTTTCGTTTAAACCAACACACTATTGATAATGTCGATATTGTGCTGATGGTTAAAAGTGGTATTGATGAACAGTCAAATGAAGAGCTAACTAAACAACTCACTAAATTATGGCGCAAGATTAACGAACGCTGTAAACCTGGTGCACCAAAACCACCGCCGTTTAAAAAACGCCCCAACAAATCGGCTAAATCCAATAAACAGAGCCAATAGCAATAGAATTACATGGTTAATTAAGGTATCTTTAGCTCACCTTTTAATCATGCATTTAAAATTCCATTTTGGGCGTTTAAATTCATGGTATCCATTCACTAAATATTACGCAGAGGCTTGAACATCATGAGGTTACTAAAACCACTTGTTGCTTTTCCTAAGCGCTGTTTAGTGTTATTAATTCGTGGTTATCAAAAGTGGATTAGTCCGCTGTTAGGTCCGCATTGTCGCTTTAATCCAACCTGCTCTAGTTATGCTATTCAAGCAATTAATTTGCATGGATCTGTAAAAGGGAGTTGGTTAGCGGTTAAACGCATATTAAAATGTCATCCTTTACATTCAGGTGGGGATGATCCCGTACCTGAAAAATTAACCCATATTAACCACCAACACGAGAAATAAGAGCTGTTATGGAATCGCAACGCACGTTTTTATTCATCGGCCTGATGCTTGTATCGTTTTTATTGTTCCAAGAGTGGAATAAAGACTACAACGCACCAAAAGTCGATCCTAGTGCCAACACACAAACACTACAAACTAATTCCCCTGACTCTGATGATTATGTTCCATCATCAACCGATGGTGAATTACCTACTGCAGCAACAACCGCGAAACGTTCAGTTATTGAAATTACGACTGACGTATTCAAAGTTAAAATTGACACCCGTGGTGGTGATATTGTTGAAGCTGACTTACTGCAATACGAAGAAACAAAAGGCAGCGAAACGCCTTATATGTTACTTGGTGAGTTTGATGGTAAACAATATTTCTCTCAAAGTGGTTTAATAGGCTTAAATGGCCCAGATGCATCTGCAGAAGGTCGCCCGGTTTATCACTCTGAGCAAAAAACATTTGCTTTAACAGGTGACGAACTTCGCGTACCACTTACATTTACTGATAGCAAAGGTGTTAGTTTTACTAAAACGTATGTATTCAAAAAAGGTCAATACGATGTTGCTTTAGAATACTCAGTAAATAACACTACCGCAGAGCCAATTCAAGTACAGCTGTATACGCAAGTAAAACGCACAGTACAAGAAAAAGGCAGCTTAGTTGACCAAAACTACTTAGGTGCTGCCTATGGTTCAGCTGAGGAAAAATACGAGAAATATAGCTTTTCTGATATGGCCGACAAAAACCTTAGCATTAATACGCAAGGTGGTTATATTGCTTTTATTCAGCACTACTTTGTAAGTGCGTGGGTTCCTTCGCAAGAACAGCAAAATACCCTTTACAGCTTAATTGCTAAAGGCAACGCAGCAATTATTGGTGCTAAAGGTGAGCCGATAAATGTACAAGCAAACCAACAAGCAACTCTTGGTGCAACTTACTATATGGGCCCTAAAGAGTCGGATATACTTGAAGCTATTCATCCGAACTTAGATTTAACTGTCGATTACGGTTGGTTATGGTTTATCTCACAGCCGTTATTTATACTATTAAAATGGCTACATAGCATACTAGGTAACTGGGGTGTGGCAATTATCGCCATTACTGTGATTGTTAAATCAGCAATGTACCCACTTACCAAAGCGCAATATACGTCAATGGCGAAGATGCGTGCCCTACAGCCTAAAATGGCTGCATTAAAAGAAAAGTTTGGTGATGACCGTCAAAAATTCGGCCAAGCAACCATGGAAATGTACCGCAAAGAGAAAGTAAACCCTATGGGTGGCTGTTTCCCTATTTTGCTGCAAATGCCAATTTTCTTAGCGCTATTTTATGTATTCTTAGAATCAACAGAACTGCGTCATGCTGAATTTATTTTTTGGTTAACTGACTTATCTGCGAAAGACCCATACTACGTACTACCAATCTTATTTGGTGCCAGTATGTTTATTACGCAAAAGCTACAACCAATGACGGTAACTGATCCGATGCAACAAAAGATGATGACCTTTATGCCGGTTATCTTCTCAGTGTTCTTCCTTTGGTTCCCATCTGGTCTAGTACTTTACTGGTTAGTATCAAACCTTATCTCTATCGCACAGATGCTGATCATCTATCGCGGTATGGAAAAGCAAGGAATAAAAGTCAGGGGCTAATTTGCTCAGTTACTTAAATTAAGGCGACCATTGGTCGCCTTTTTTATTGCCCGCTATTCGCCAGTCATAACTGCATAGGTTACAATACGCTCATACCATTACTCTTTAAGTTGGCAAATTATTAGCATGATCAATCAAGACACAATTGCAGCACAAGCAACCGCACCTGGTCGTGGTGGCGTTGGTATTATTCGCGTTTCTGGCAGTTTAGTAAAAACCGTCGCCGAACAGATTATTGGTCGTTGCCCTAAGGTGCGCTACGCCGATTACGTGCCATTTAACAGTCTTGCTGGCGAGCAACTTGATCAAGGTATTGCTATTTATTTTGCCGGGCCAAACTCTTTCACTGGCGAAGATGTACTTGAACTACAAGGCCATGGCGGTCCTGTAGTACTGGATATGCTACTTAAAGAAATTAGCCAAATTGAAGGTGTGCGATTAGCAAAGCCAGGCGAGTTTTCTGAGCGCGCCTTTATGAACGACAAAATGGATTTAACCCAAGCAGAAGCAATTGCTGACTTAATTAATGCCACTTCAGAACAAGCAGCCAAACGCGCCTTACAATCACTCCAGGGCGAGTTCTCTAAGCACATTGATACCTTAGTTGAAAAAGTCATTCACTTGCGTATGTACGTTGAAGCGGCCATTGATTTTCCCGATGAGGAAATAGACTTTTTATCTGACGGTAAAGTCTCTGGTGATCTAAATGCCATTATCACCCAGCTAAGCAATGTGACCAATCAAGCAAAACAAGGCAGCATTATGCGTGAAGGTATGCGCGTGGTGATTGCTGGGCGCCCTAACGCAGGCAAATCTAGTTTACTAAATGCACTTGCAGGGCGTGAAGCCGCTATTGTTACTGAAATTGCCGGCACCACCCGTGACGTACTACGAGAACACATTCACATTGATGGCATGCCGCTACATATTATAGATACTGCAGGCCTGCGCGAAAGCCCAGACCGCGTTGAGCAAATAGGCATTGAACGCGCATGGGATGAAATAAAACAAGCCGACCGCGTGTTGTTTATGCTTGATGGCACTGATACCAAAGACACTGACCCACATGCTATTTGGCCAGAGTTTATGGCCAAACTACCTGCCGGTATGGGCGTAACCGTGATCAGAAATAAAGCCGATTTATCGGGTGACGAAGTAGGTATGAGCGAAAACCAGCAATATCCAGTGATCAGCTTAAGTGCTAAAAATGCTGATGGTATAGAGTTAGTTCGTACTCACTTAAAAGCATGTATAGGTTTTCAGGGAGCTACCGAAGGCGGTTTTATGGCCCGTCGTCGTCACTTGGATGCACTCGATAGCGCAGCTCATCATTTACAAACTGGCAAAGACCAATTAGAGATGCATATTGCCGGTGAGATCCTCGCTGAAGAACTACGTTTAACACAAAACTACTTAAACGAGATCACCGGTGAATTTACCTCTGACGATCTACTTGGCAAAATTTTCAGCTCGTTTTGTATCGGTAAATAACAAGGTAAACTAAAGGAAGGAAACAAACATCCAACGAAAGTTAAAATATCTAATTTATTCATAAATCTAATAGATTTTTAATCTTTCAATAGTTTCCTTTAGTTACATAATATGGGTCTTGAATGGCCCACCACTCTCTTTGTTATGGGCCACTATTGGTCCACTAAAGAGGAAGTTATTATAGATCGTAAACGAAAAGAGGCTATGACCACCCTACCAAGTCTATTTCAATAAAGGATATTAGATTGAAATACGGGGAAAATATAATAAAAACAGATAAATATAAATTTATTTACCTCCCCTCTTTCCCGCCTTTATTTGAAAAGCCAGTCAAGCTAGAAATCGCCCAAAGGGTTACTAAATAAGGGGTGCCCGGCTTGAAAGGTTCCGATTTATGGCTTTACAGGATTTGAAAGGAGTGGTTTAGGGCTTAATGTCTAATTTTGTCATTTCAACTTAAAAAATTGCTTCTTAAGTGTTGAGTGTTATTCTAATGACAGTAAACACATTTGTTGGGAGCAAACAGTGATCAAGTGTCACCTCGCAAGACTAATGGGCGAACACAAAATGCGAATTGCAGACGTTGCCAGAGAAACAGGGTTGAGTAGAAATACTATTACTCTACTTTACCGTGAAACAGCTCAGAAGGTAGATCTAGTGGCTATAGATAAGCTTTGCCTTTTATTTGACTGCGAACTTCAGGAGCTTTTAGAGCAAGTAAAAACTCATAATTTAGCATAGACCTTTGAATTGAATCTTTCTAGATACAATACACTGTGTCCAATATTATATAAGCAATAAACGATGCTGGCACAAAGAAACATTCAGGTAAAAATAAATACACCTTTAAATGAGGTAGGTTATACATGAGTAACTCTATTTTTTCGTATGGCAGCCACTGGTTAAAAGCTGACTTCCATCTCCATACTCGCGCCGATAAAGAGTTTACCTATAATGGTGAAGAGAACGACTATGCAAACCAGTATGTCGCGGCGCTAGCTAATGCTGGTATTGGCCTTGGTGTGATCACCAACCACAACAAGTTTGATCTGAATGAATTTAAGGCGCTGCGCAAAAAAGCCAACAAGTCAGGCATTGGTTTGTTGCCGGGCATTGAGCTATCCATTAAAGATGGCCAGGCAGGTGTGCATACTTTGGTGGTATTTGCCGATGAGTGGATAAATAACAAAGAAACTGAGAATTACATCCAGAGTTTTCTTAGCGTCACATTCGCAGGCCAAGCAAACTTTGAACAAGAAAATGCTCGTTCGAACCACGACATTTTGGAAACGATCAAGGTATTGGATGGGTACAACAAGGATTATTTCTTGGTATTCGCTCATGTTGAAGCACCCAATGGCTTATGGGGCGGCCTTGCTCCAGGTCGAATAAAAGAGCTATTTGAGAACGCGACAGTACGACGCAGAGCCTTGGCCTTTCAAAAAGTAGATACGCATGATAAGCGAATAAAAATACAGCAAGAGTTAGGTAATCTCTATCCGGCTGAAGTGCAAGGGTGTGATGCCAAACAACTAAATCAAATGGCAGAGCGTAAAAAAGCCAGTTACCTGAAGCTAGGTTCATTCAGCTTTGAGGCGGTTAAGTTTGCGCTGCGCGATAAAGCCTCCAGAGTTAGTGCAGAGTTGCCCAGCTATAAGCATTCCTATATTCAAAAAATCCGCTTTGAAGGGGCTGGCACTTTAGGTGGTACGGAAATTTGCCTTTCGCCTGAGCTCAATACCCTGATTGGAATCCGTGGCAGTGGCAAATCATCCGTGCTGGAAGGGGTACGTTACGCGCTGAATATTCCTTTTGGAGATAAGTCGTCGGACGTGGAATACAAAGAAGGACTAGTAAAGCACTTACTGCGTAGTGGCGGCAAAATTACCATCGACGCCATTGATCGCCGCGGCCAGCCTTATCAGATCCGCCGTATATTGGGTGAGCGCCCCGATGTGTATGTGAACGGTCAGTTGCAACCGGGCGTGTCTGTGCGTGAAACGGTGTTATATCAGCCGATCTACTTTGGTCAGAAAGACCTTTCCAGCACGGGCGCTGGCTTTGAAAAAGATTTGATTGAAAAGTTACTTGGCGAAGCGCTGGTGCCAGTTCGGCAAAAAATTGAGCTAGGCCGACAGCGGGTGGTGGACGCTATTAATCAGATTAAACGCCTCATCCGAGCGGCAACGCAAAAGCAAGAGTGGTCGCAGAAAAAGCTAGATGCTCAACATCGACTAGATTTTTATCAACGATACGGTGTCGAGATCAAGCTTCAGAAACAGGTGGATTTTGATAGAGATGAACGAAAAGCGGAGCAAATTATCCACAGTACCAAGCATTATCTTTCTGAGCTAAATAGTTTTGTGGCAAGCTTTGAGGATGAGCTAAAGAATCAGGCGTTGTATAAATCTGCCCAAAATCAGACATTTTTTGATGATTTTTTTGCTACCTATCAGCAGTTGATTATCGGTTTTGATGGCATCAAGCAAACGGTGCTAAATGGTCACAATACGGTTGCTCTATTACAGCAGAAGCTGTCTGGCTTTGTGCAACAAAAGCAGGCGCTGAAGGAAGAGTTTGCCGAGATTGAACGCAAATTGGCCACAGAGCTCAAGCAAGCTGGTGCACAGGCGATTAGCCCGCAAGAATTTAAACAGCTTAAAAGCTTGTTAGACCAAGCCGAGCAAATGTTAGCTGTGCTAGCCAAGAGCGAGCAGCAATATGCGGATTTGAATCAATCCCTAGAACGTGAATTAGCACAGCTTAATGATTTATGGCTGGAGGAGTACCGCACAATTGAGCAGGTGCTGAGCAAGATAAATCGGGTCGATTCGCCACTTAAAATTGTGCCGCAATTTAAGGAGAACAAAGCTGCCATGCTTAAGCACATCCAAGATTTATATCGAGGGAGCCGTATTCGTGAAGTAACTTTGCAAAGTGTGGTGGATGAATACAGTGACTTTGCATCAGTCTATCGTGATGTTGAAAAACTGAAAAGCACATTAGGCGGGTCTTTTGATACCTTCTGGCAGTATTTTGAAGACAACCTAGAAGCCTTATTAACCTGGCAAGTACCGAATGTGTTTACCATCGAGTATCACGGCAAGGCACTAGCGCACCATTCTATGGGGCAACGGGCATCTGCGTTGATGCTGTTTGTGTTGAGTCAGCAAGAAAACGACGTGGTGATTATTGACCAACCAGAAGATGATTTGGACAACCAAACCATCTATGACGATGTCATCAAGCTGATCCGAGAACTTAAGCCTTCTACTCAGTTCATCTTCGCAACACACAACGCCAATATTCCGGTGCTGGGAGATGCCGAACAGGTGATTGCTTGTGAGTATCAAGATGACCACATCGCGTTAGTTAACGGCAGCATTGACTGTGCTGAAGTTCAGCAACGCATTGTTAGTATTATGGAAGGTGGTGCTGAAGCCTTCGAGAAACGTAAGCAGGTATATGAAGCATGGAAACCGAAGAACTCTTAGCCATTATTGCCAACGGTGAAGACTCAAGGCATCAGTTTAAACAAAATATTACGCGAGCCGAAAGTTTAGTGCCCGAGTTAGCAGCATTCAGTAATTCTAAAGGCGGTTTATTGTTCATTGGAGTCACTGATGAGGGCGGCATTCAAGGGTTAACCATTGATGATATGGGGCGAATCAATCAACTCGTTTCTAATGCTGCAAAGGATGTTAAACCACCACTTTCCGTAACCACGGAAAACATTGCTTTACCCAGTGGTATGGTGATGGTTGTTGATGTTCCTGAAGGTATTAGCAAGCCTTATATGGATGGCAACCTTCATGTCTGGGTAAAAAATAGCGCAAACAAATCAAAAGTCAGCGTACGAGAAGAGCTGTTGAGAATGTTTCAATCATCAGCGTTAGTCCATGCTGATGAGCTACCAGTGAACGGTAGTTCAGCGGCTAATGTTGATCAGGAGTTCTTCGACGCATTTTTCGAGAAAGAATACAGCGAGCGAGTTGAAGACCAAGATGTATCGCGCGTTCAACTGCTTGAAAACATGAATTTGGCAAAAAATGGGCAGCTCAACATCTGCGGCACTTTGTTGTTTGCGTCACGACCACAAATACGCTTACCTGTTTTTATTGTAAAAGCGATGGCTTTTCCTGGTGTTGATATCGAAGACGAGCATTATATTGACAGCCAGGATATTAACGGCAAACTGTCGGATGTGTTCCAAAAGGTTCTAGGTTTTGTCTTGGCTAACATTCGCCATATGCAGAATGAACAAGGCATCAACTCTATAGGTGAACCAGAAATTCCGCGAATAGTGCTTGAAGAGCTTATTGCCAATGCGCTTATTCATCGCGATTACTTTGTATCGGCACCAGTTAAAGTTTTAATATTTGCAGATAGAATTGAAATAGTTAGTCCTGGTCACTTGCCCAATAATTTAACTATAGAAAATATTAAGATGGGAAACTCAAATGTTAGAAATCCAATTTTAGCGTCTTTTGCCCCTAAAATTTTACCTTATCGAGGACTTGGCAGTGGCATAAAGCGCGCAATTAAAGCCTATCCTGATATTGAATTAATTGATGACCGAGATGGCAATAATTTTAAAGTAATCATTAAAAGGCTTGGGAATTAAAAATAAGTCGTCCCTACTCGAAAGAGGTAGGGACGACTCGCAGAGTCGCACGTCTAGGCCACTGCTCATGATGCCTCGACACCCCTTCCGCCTTAAAAAAGGTGTTGCAATCTATGATCACTGTGATAATTTTAATTATGAACTAGCTCGAAATGAGCATAAAGAAAAAGGGCGTATTAAATGCCCGTAACACGTTCCTGAGGAGCTGCATTCGCAGCATTATGGGTCACACGACCACCCCCCCTATAAATAACAGTAGTTCGCGCTGTATTTCAACATAACTCACACTAAAATTTACGTTCAGTGCCGAATTTGGCCAGCGTAGTCACCGTAATCTTTTTATAGTCATAATGAAATTCACTTTTGAGATCATTATGAATAAATACCAAACCTTTCATCAATTACATAAACAAGATCAATTATTTTTATTACCAAATGCGTGGGATCCATTAAGCGCTCGTATATTAGCTGATACTGGTTTTGCTGCTATCGCCACAACAAGTTGGGGGATGGCCCAATCTCGTGGTCAAGAAGATGGCGACAATGCTCATTTGAGGAGTTTATAAGTCAGCTAAAACCAATAATCGATGCTGTTAATATTGCTGTTTCTGTGGATATTGAATCAGGTTACAGTAATGACGTAAACACTATTTGTCAGCATGTTTTAGCTGCAGCCAAATTAGGTGCTGTCGGTATTAATATTGAGGATTCAGATAAAAAAACAGCTCAGTTACGCTCCCTAGAACACCAAGTAGAGATCCTTAAAGCGATTAAAAATACACTTAAAAAGTATGGTTTTTCACAGCTATTTATCAATGCTAGAAGTGATTGCTACAGCCAAAATATGGCTTCTCTTGAACATGTAATAACTCGATCTTTGGCTTATCAAGACGCTGGCGTTGATGGTATTTTTATCCCTGGATTATCCGATTTAACAGCAATAAAGCAAGTAACAACGACACTTAAGGTGCCACTTAACGTGATGGCACAGCCATTAAAAAGTGATTTCCTTTGCGATAATAGTAGTAATAGCAGCCCATTATTTGCACATGGCGTGCAAAGATATACGCTTGGCAATGCACTATTTGATGCCACAAAAGCCTATATTTTTACCGCTAGCAGTACTTTTAATAGCACAAAAAGTAGCGATCATTTATTCTAATCGGAGTTTTAAAAGCTATTTATACAAAATTAAAATCATAATTAGTGATAAAAATAGTAACTAATTTAGAAATTGATCAGCAAAAGCTCAAATTGTTATCCACAATTTGGGCTTTTTTGATCATTTTTAACTGAGAGGCATATAAAAAGTACTCAATTTATTAGCTAATAACAGTATAAATCGAGCAATAAACCCACTAAATCAACTTTAATTGCCATTAATTACTTATTTAGCACCCTACTTGAAATATTTTTTGGCATTTCATAAATTAATTTATAGCCAAAACGATCGTTATCAACAGGCGATCTATCCACATTCTGATCACTCGTTTTAAAACTCTTAATGAAACGAAAATTCACCACTCATAAAACGTAAAATCAATATCTTAGTAAAATAAAAATAAGATCTTATGTTGTTACTACCCAGCTTTCCCACTTTTTATCAACAGCTTGATCAGAAGATTACATATTGGAATACTTTATTTTATTTATATATATCAAATAATTACGAATTAAAAATAAGAAACATCAAAAATCGTACTTTAAATACTTATACAAACTTCCATTCAAGGCTTTACTGCTGAGTAAACTCAGTTATCATAAGCCTATAAGTAAGCAGTTGTGTGATCAAATAGAATTATGAACTCCGTTAATATCATTATAGGCAGCCAAATGGGATCTGCTGAGTATGTAGGTGAGCAACTAGCAGAGCAGTTAGTTACTCAAGGGATCACTACAGAAGTTCATGATCAACCTAACTTTTCACAGATAAACCAAGAAAATACTATCTGGTTATTGTGTACTTCTACTTATGGTGCTGGTGATTACCCTGAGAACCTTTTATCCTTTGTTGAAGATATTAATCAAGTTAATGATTTAAAAGGATTAAATTTTAGTGTTATTGGTTTAGGTGACACCAGTTATGATACCTATAACCTCGCTGGCCGTAATCTAGAACAACTTTTAGTAAGTAAAGGCGCGCACTGTATAGCAGAGCGCTTAGAGTTGAATATTCTTGATGAAGAACTACCAGAAGACACCGCATTAGCTTGGTTACCAAGCTGGATCGAGCAAATAAAGCGTATTTAATTAAGATCACAGTTTAGATCCAAATTTAAAGTTACCCACAATTTACTGAGTATTTAGATCAGATTGTGGATAAGCTATGATCTAACTGCGTTTTAAGACTATGTTATCCATTGGATAAGATCTGATCCAATACCCCCTGTGCATAAAGAGCCTTTTTGATCAGAGCTTATAATCAGTTAGATCCGATCATATTAACACCTTTAGATCCGATCTAACTTTATGTTTTAATAAGTAAACTAAACCTTATCAACAGAAATCATGCTCAGTAGTAGTAACAGTAATAAAAGATCTCTTTAAAAGATCCTTTATATTATTAGAGATCATTTACTTAGATCTTGGCCACAGTTTAATCATTTATCTTCTGTAAATTTATAGGTAGAATACGCTCCCCCTTGAAAGTTTGCTGGTTGATTAAGTAGGATCCCGAAATGATTTTTCACGAAAATTTTGATGTTATTGTTGTTGGTGGTGGACATGCAGGTACAGAAGCTGCGTTAGCTGCTGCACGTATGGGTATGAATACCCTACTGCTGACTCACAATATGGATACCCTTGGTCAGATGTCATGTAACCCAGCAATTGGTGGTATTGGCAAAGGTCATTTGATTAAAGAAATTGATGCACTAGGTGGTGCAATGGCCCAAGCAATTGATAAAGGCGGTATTCAATTCCGTACTTTAAATTCTTCAAAGGGACCTGCAGTAAGAGCTACTCGTGCACAAGCAGATCGCGCTTTATATAAAGCTGCTATTCAAGATATTTTACAACACCAAGATAACCTGAAGATCTTTCAGCAATCATGTGATGATCTGATTGTTGAAAATAATAAAGTAACAGGTGTTGTTACTCAAATGGGACTGCGTTTTAGCGCACCTTCTGTTGTATTAACCGTAGGCACTTTCCTTGGTGGCCAAATTCACATTGGCTTAGAAAACTTCAAAGGTGGTCGCGCTGGTGATCCACCTTCAATCGCATTAGCAAATCGTTTACGTGAATTACCATTTCGTGTTGATCGCTTAAAAACTGGAACGCCACCACGTATTGATGCCCGTACAGTTGATTTTAGTAAAATGGAACAACAACCTGGTGATGCTATAACACCGGTGTTTTCATTTATGGGTAAGCAGTTAGATCATCCACAACAAATTTCTTGCTTCATCACATACACCAATGAAAAAACTCATGATGTGATCCGCAATAATTTACATCGTTCACCTATGTACTCAGGTGTTATTGAAGGGATTGGTCCACGTTACTGTCCTTCTATTGAAGATAAAATTGTTCGCTTTGCAGATAAAGACAAACATCAAATTTTTGTTGAGCCTGAAGGCCTAACATCTTATGAGCTTTATCCAAATGGTATTTCAACTAGTTTGCCATTTGATGTGCAATTAGAGATTGTGCAATCAATCACTGGCTTTGAAAATGCACATATTTGCCGTCCAGGCTATGCTATCGAGTACGACTTTTTTGATCCACGCGATTTAAAGAAATCATTAGAGACCAAATTTATTGATGGTTTGTTCTTTGCTGGACAGATCAATGGCACTACAGGCTATGAAGAAGCCGGTGCACAAGGCTTAATTGCCGGTATGAATGCAGCATTGCAAGTGCAAGGTAAAGAGCCTTGGACACCGCGCCGTGATGAAGCTTATGTCGGTGTATTAATCGACGATTTAACTACACTAGGTACCAAAGAACCGTACCGTATGTTTACTAGTCGTGCTGAATACCGTTTGTTACTACGTGAAGACAACGCTGATATTCGTTTAACAGCAAAAGGTCGTGAACTTGGTTTAGTTAACGATGAGCGCTGGCAAGCATTTAATGAAAAAATGGATATCATTGCAAAAGAATCTCAACGGATCAAAGAAACTTGGATCCATAAAGATCACGCTGTAATTGATCAAGTTAATGGTTTACTTAAAACACCATTAACCCGAGAAGCAAGTTTAGAAGAATTATTACGTCGCCCTGAGATCCGTTATAACGATCTAATGGCGATCGAAGGATTAGGATCTGAGTTTGATCATGCAACAGCGTTAGAGCAAGTTGAGATCCACACTAAGTACGCAGGTTATATTGCTCGTCAGCAAGAAGAGATCAATAAGCAACTTCGTCATGAGTTAACTATTTTGCCTAAAGATTATGATTACTCGATCGTATCGGGTCTATCAAATGAAGTGGTTGCTAAATTAACTGAGGCGCGTCCTGATACAATCGGTCAAGCATCACGTATTTCAGGTATCACGCCTGCTGCTATTTCGCTATTATTAGTTTATCTGAAGAAGCAAGGCTTACTACGTAAAATTGCGTAGTCATTAAGGAATACTGTGTTACAGCAACAATTAACTACTTTGTTAGCGCAAACTGATATTGCGCTAACTGAAAAACAACAGCAACAATTGGTTCAATATGTTGAGTTACTCAACAAATGGAACAAAGCTTATAATTTAACCTCAGTGCGTTTACCTGAGGATATGATGATTAAGCATATTATGGATAGCTTAGTTGTTGCACCTCACCTAACCGGTCATCATTATATTGATGTTGGTACGGGTCCTGGCCTTCCGGGTATCGTATTAGCTATTGCATTACCTGATACACAATTTATTTTATTAGATAGTTTAGGTAAACGCGTGCGTTTTTTAATGCAGGTAAAACATGAGCTAGGTCTGAAAAATGTAACCCCAGTGCAGTCTAGAGTTGAAGATTATCAACCAAGTGTTAAATTAGATGGTGTATTGAGTCGTGCTTTTGCATCTTTACAAGATATGGTTGACTGGTGTTCGCACTTGATTGATCATTCAGGTAAGTTTATTGCCTTAAAAGGCGTATTTCCAAGTGAAGAGCTAGAATCTTTACCAGCAGGTGTTAAGTTCGAGCAAAAAATCACCTTGGAAGTACCAAAATTAGATGCGCAAAGACATTTAATTATTCTTTCTAAAGACTAGGGATCAGAGATACTGTGGCAAAAGTCATCGCAATAGCAAACCAAAAAGGTGGTGTGGGTAAAACCACCACAGCAGTTAATCTCGCGGCATCAATGGCTGCAACTAAACGTAAAGTGTTGCTTATTGATCTCGATCCGCAAGGCAATGCAACCATGGGTAGCGGCGTAGACAAATACGGCGATGTGGCAACAATTTATGATTTATTAATCGAAGATAAACCAATTGAAGAAGTTGTTACTAAAGAAACCTCTGGTGAATATCATTTAATTGCTGCCAATGGTGATGTTACCGCCGCCGAAGTTAAACTGATGGAGCTTTATGCTCGAGAAGTACGACTACGCAATGCCCTTGAAAAAATATCTGATCAATATGAATTTATTTTTATAGACTGCCCACCATCACTGAACATGCTTACGGTGAATGCAATGGCGGCCGCGGATTCAATTTTAGTGCCTATGCAATGTGAATATTATGCGCTTGAAGGCTTAACCGCATTAATGGACACAATTACGCAATTAGCCAAGTTAGTTAATCCAAAACTACAGATTGAAGGGATTTTACGTACTATGTACGATCCGCGTAATCGTTTGGCCAATGATGTATCTGAGCAGCTTAAACAACATTTTGGCGATAAAGTATACCGCACCGTGATCCCACGTAATGTACGTTTAGCTGAAGCGCCGAGTTTTGGTGCACCCGCAATGTATTATGACCGGGCATCAAGTGGCGCTAAAGCGTATTTAGCACTTGCCGGTGAAATGTTACGCAGAAAAGAAAAAATATCCCCAATCGTCGCCTAACTTGAGGTAAAAAGAACATGTCTGCTAAAAAACGCGGTTTAGGCCGAGGACTCGATGCTTTATTAAGCTCGTCAAAACCAGCACCGAGTGCCCGCACTGAACAACCCAACGTGAGTGAGCAGGATGTAATTGTTCAGCCAACCAGTAGTGAACTGCAAAAGCTACCGATTGAGTTTTTACACTCAGGTAAATATCAGCCACGTAAAGACATGTCCGAAGAAGCGCTTGAAGAGCTAGCAAGCTCAATTCGATCGCAAGGGATTATTCAGCCAATTGTAGTTCGTCCAGTAGCAGAAAACAGTTATGAGATAATTGCTGGTGAACGCCGCTGGCGTGCTGCACAAATAGCTAAGCTAGACGTAGTACCATGTATCATTAAAGATGTGCCTGATGAAGCTGCGGTGGCCATCGCATTGATTGAAAATATTCAACGCGAAGATCTAAATGCCATGGAAGAAGCGGTTGCATTGCACCGTTTGTTAACTGAGTTTGAATTAACTCACCAACAAGTGGCAGATGCCGTAGGCAAATCACGCACGACGGTAACTAATTTATTACGACTAAATAATCTTAATGATGATGTTAAAATATTGTTGGAACATGGCGATATTGAAATGGGGCATGCGCGTTGTTTATTAGCCCTTGAAGGTGAAGCACAATCTGATGCTGCTCGACTGGCTGTAGCAAAGGCTTTAACTGTACGCGAAACAGAAAAATTAGTTCGTTCAATTATTGAACCTGCCCCTAAAAAAGAAACTTTCGAAAAAGATCCAGATGTCAAACAGTTAGAACAACAATTAGCCGAAAACTTGGGTGCTAAAGTTGAAATTAACTACAACAAAAAAGGCAAAGGAAACTTAGTTATTTCGTATACTAACTTAGAAGAGTTAGATGGAATTTTAAGCCGTATAAATGCAGAGAATTCCGAGCATTAATAAATATCATGTCCAAAAAGAGACATTCGTCGCAAATTTGCACCACAATACACCGACTCAAGTTGCAAAACTGGTAGGAATCAGTATAATTTCGCCAGTTTTCATGCCCTGACAATTAGATTGCCACTAAGGTTAACTAAACGTGACAAATAAGTTAGCGAGGCCATATCGGCTTGCCGCATTAAAATTAATATGTCTTCAGGGTGTTGTAGCATTAGTTGCTGCTGTAATCATTTTTGTTGGTTGGGGAGTAGATGCCGGCCTTTCAGCTATCGCTGGAGGCACTGTAGCGGTGCTCCCTAATTTTGTATTTGTTATCTATGCATTCCGTTATATGGGTGCTAGTAAAGCAAAACAAGTGTTTGCCTCGTTTAAACGCGGCAACGGATTAAAATTTTTGCTAACAATCTTTTTGTTTGCGCTGATATTTAAACTGTATCCGGTAATCTTTTTGCCATTTTTTTGTAGTTTTATATTAGTGATGTTCGTTGGATTGTTCGCGCCAGTTTTTTTTAATCATTAACTTTTGGGATATAACATGGCTGCAGGTGAAGAGCTAACTCTAACGGGTTACATCAAGCACCACCTAACCAACGGTCAGGTGCGTCTATCCGACGACCCTAACAATTGGTGGATGGTACTTAATGTCGATACCCTCGCATGGTCTATCGGTTTAGGATTGATCTTTCTATGGATCTTCAAGCGCGCTGCGAATAAAGCAACGCTTGGTGTTCCTGGTAAATTTCAGTGCTTTATCGAGATGGTCGTAGAATTCGTTGACTCTAACGTGAAAGATACCTTTCACGGTAAAAGTAAACTAATTGCCCCTCTTGCTCTGACAATTTTTGTCTGGGTATTCTTGATGAACTTAATGGATTTAATACCTGTTGACTTCCTACCAACTGCTGCGGCATTGATTAGTGGTGAGTCTTGGGATGTTATTTCAAGCGGTCAATCGCATACTTATATGAAAGTGGTACCTACAACCGATCTTAACTTAACGTTAGCAATGGGTTTAGGTGTATTCGCACTTATCATCTTTTATTCGATTCGCGTTAAAGGCGTTATGGGTTTTGTTAAAGAACTTACATTACAACCGTTTAACGTTAAGAACCCAGTGGTTCAAGCACTATTTATTCCAGTAAACTTGTTACTAGAGCTAGTAACCTTGTTTGCTAAGCCAATCTCATTGGCACTACGTTTATTTGGTAACTTATACGCAGGTGAATTGATCTTCATTCTGATTGCAGCGATTGGCTTATTCCAATTACCACTGCACTTCGTATGGGCTGTGTTCCACATTCTCGTAATCGTATTGCAAGCATTCATCTTCATGATGCTAACAATTGTATACCTGAGCATGGCGTCAACTGATCATTAATCAGACGTCAGTTCAATAAAGATTTTTTTACTTAAACTTTAAACTTTGAAAATTAATCGGAGAAAACAATGGAAATCGTACTAGGTCTTAAATATATCGCTGTAGCGTTACTTATCGGTTTTGGTGCTTTAGGTACTGCTATCGGTTTTGGTAACTTAGGTGGTAAATTCCTTGAGTCTGCTGCTCGTCAACCTGAGCTTGCACCACAACTACAAGTTAAAATGTTCATCGTAGCGGGTCTTATCGATGCTATCGCGATGATCGGTGTAGGTATTGGTCTATACATGTTGTTCGCACTTTAATATTGAAAAAATACTTTATCCGCGATCAACTATTGACTAAGGAGGAGTGGTTGTGAGTTTAAACCTTACTCTACTCGGCGAATTAATAGCATTTATCGTTTTTGTTTGGTTCTGCATGAAGTTTGTGTGGCCACCACTTAACGGTGCTATTGAAGCTCGCCAGAAAAAAATTGAAGATGGTTTAGCTGCCTCTGATAAAGCTGAAAAAGATCTTGAGCTTGCTCGTAAAAAAGCAACTGCAGAACTTAAAGAAGCTAAATCACAAGCTGCTGAAATTATCGAGCAAGCTAAGAAGCGTGCAACGCAAATCGTAGACGAAGAGACATCTCGTGGTCACGACGAGCGCGAAAACATCATTGCTCAAGGTCATTCTGAAATTGAAGCCGAGCGTAACCGTGTTAAAGAAGAATTGCGTAAGCAAGTTGCTACTTTAGCGGTTATCGGCGCACAGAAGATTCTAGAGCGCGAAATCAATGAAGCCGCGCACAGCGACATTGTTGAAAAACTTGTAGCTGAGCTTTAATAGGAGGGTCTGAGCATGTCTGAATTGACTACAATCGCTCGCCCATACGCTAAAGCGGCCTTTGAATTTGCCGTTGAAAAAGGCGTAGTTGAGAGTTGGAATGATATGTTGTTTTTTGCTTCAGAAGTGGCGAAAAATGAACAAGTCGCTCAATTCCTAACTGGAAGCGCCTCTGCTGATAAGCAATCAGAAATTGTTATTTCTGTTTGTGCAGAGCAACTCAACGAATACGGTCAAAACCTTGTAAAGGTTATGGCTGAAAATGGACGTTTGACCGCCCTACCAGCTGTTGCACAATTGTTCTCTGCTTTTAAAGCAGATTACGATAAAGAGATTGATGTTGACATCACCTCTGCAACAACCCTTGCTGCAACGCAGCAAGAAACACTGGTAGCGGCACTTGAAAAACGTTTCGCACGCAAAGTTAAGCTGAATTGTAGTGTTGACGAATCACTTGTTGGTGGCCTTATGATTAAGGCTGGAGACACAGTAATCGACGGCACTGTTCGCGGTAAATTAAACCGTTTAGCCACTACACTACAATCGTAATTGGGAAGAAGAGCATGCAACTTAATTCCACTGAAATTTCTGATCTGATCAAACAACGTATTGAGAAGTTCGAAGTTGTAAGTGAAGCTCGTAACGAAGGTACAATTGTATCTGTTACTGACGGTATCATTCGCATCCACGGTCTTGCTGACTGTATGCAAGGTGAAATGATTGAGCTTCCAGGCAACCGTTATGCTATCGCACTAAACCTTGAGCGTGACTCAATTGGTGCAGTAGTAATGGGTCCATACGCTGACCTTACAGAAGGCGTAAAAGTATACACAACTGGTCGTATCTTAGAAGTTCCTGTTGGTGCTGGTTTACTTGGTCGTGTTGTAAACACACTAGGTGCACCTATCGACGGTAAAGGCGCTTTAGATAACGACGGTTTTGAACCTGTAGAAAAAATTGCACCGGGTGTAATCGAACGTAAATCAGTAGATGAGCCAGTACAAACTGGTTATAAATCTATCGATGCGATGATCCCAGTGGGTCGTGGTCAACGTGAACTTGTGATCGGTGACCGCCAAACAGGTAAAACTGCACTAGCAATCGATGCAATCATCAATCAAAAAGACACAGGCGTTAAGTGTGTGTACGTAGCGATTGGTCAAAAAGCATCTACTATTGCTAACGTAGTACGTAAATTAGAAGAGCACGGTGCATTAGCAAATACTATCGTAGTTGTTGCATCTGCTTCTGAGTCTGCGGCACTTCAGTACTTAGCACCGTTCGCGGGCTGTACTATGGGTGAATACTTCCGTGACCGTGGTGAAAACGCATTAATCGTATATGATGATTTATCTAAGCAAGCAGTTGCTTACCGTCAAATCTCATTGCTACTTAAGCGTCCACCAGGTCGTGAAGCATACCCAGGTGACGTATTCTATCTTCACTCTCGTCTTCTTGAGCGTGCATCGCGTGTAAACGCTGAGTACGTTGAAAAGTTCACCAATGGTGAAGTGAAAGGTAAAACAGGTTCATTGACGGCATTGCCAATCATTGAAACTCAAGGCGGCGACGTTTCTGCGTTCGTACCGACTAACGTTATCTCTATCACCGATGGTCAGATCTTCTTAGAAACTGACTTATTCAACTCAGGTATCCGTCCGGCAGTAAATGCTGGTATCTCGGTATCGCGTGTTGGTGGTGCTGCACAAACTAAAATCGTTAAGAAACTAGGTGGCGGTATTCGTCTAGCCCTAGCTCAGTATCGTGAATTAGCTGCGTTCTCGCAGTTCGCGTCTGACCTTGATGATGCAACTCGTGCTCAACTTGAGCATGGTGAGCGTGTAACAGAGCTAATGAAGCAGAAACAGTACGCGCCAATGTCTGTTGCTGAAATGTCTTTGTCGTTATTTGCAGCAGAGAAAGGTTACCTTCAAGATATCGAAATCGTTAAAATCATGGATTTCGAAGCTGGGTTACTTTCTTATGCAAACAGCACATACGCAGAGCTTATGGCTCAAATCAATGAAACTGGTAACTACAATGCCGAGATCGAAGCGCAGCTTAAAGAACTTCTAGAGAAGTTTAAATCTACGCAAACTTGGTAATTTAGTTATAAATGGTGCGCTTTAGTTCGCTAAAGCACACCTTGATTCGGAGAAAGAGTCATGGCCAGCGGAAAAGAGATTAAAAGCAAGATCGGTAGTATTAAAAATACTCAAAAGATCACTAGCGCTATGGAAATGGTTGCTGCGTCTAAAATGAAAAAGGCACAGGAACGAGTGGCTTCAAGCCGTCCGTACGCTGAAAATTTACGCAAAGTGATCGGTCATGTTGCTAATGCTAACCTTGAATATCGCCATCCATATATGGAAGAGCGTGAGGTCAAGCGCGTTGGTTATATCGTCATTTCTACCGACCGTGGTTTATGTGGTGGCTTGAACTCTAATGAGTTTAAGAAAGTATCTTTAGATATCAAAGCGTGGAAAGAAAAAGGTGTTTCTGCAGATTTCGCAGTTATGGGCTCAAAAGCCGGCACTTTCTTTAACCGTTTTGGTGGAACAGTACTTGCCAAAAAATCAGGGTTAGGCGATGCGCCTTCTATTACCGACGTAATTGGTCCGGTAAAAGTAATGCTAGAAGCATTCAATGAAGGCAAATTAGACCGCTTGTATGTGGTTTACAACAAGTTTGTAAATACCATGAAGCAAGAGCCAACAATCGATCAGTTGTTGCCTTTGCCAAAAGACGAAAGCAAAGAACTTGCACACCGTTGGGATTACATTTACGAACCAGATCCAAAAGCAATTTTGGATACATTAATGGTTCGTTTTGTGGAATCTCAAGTATACCAAGGTGTAGTTGAAAATGCTGCCTCTGAACAGGCCGCCCGTATGGTTGCAATGAAAGCTGCAACTGATAACGCTGGCGACCTTATGGATGAGTTACAGCTTGTTTATAACAAGGCTCGCCAAGCGGCAATCACACAAGAAATTAGTGAGATTTGTTCTGGTTCAGCAGCAGTTTAATGCTTCGGGCAAAGATTAACGAGAGGAATAGACATGAGTTTAGGTAAGGTCGTCCAAATTATCGGCGCCGTTGTGGATATTGAATTTTCACAAGACAGCGTGCCAGCCGTATATGACGCGTTAAAAATAACAGATGGCGATTTAGCTGGTTTGACTCTAGAAGTTCAACAACAGCTAGGTGGCGGTGTGGTACGTACTATCGCACTAGGTACTACTGACGGTTTACGCCGTGGTGCATTAGTATCAAACACAGGTGAAGCGATTCAAGTTCCAGTTGGTAAAGCAACGCTTGGTCGTATCATGAACGTACTTGGTGAGCCAATCGATGAAGCTGGTCCAATCGGCGAAGAAGACCGTATGTCTATTCACCGTGCAGCGCCTTCATACGAAGAGCAATCAAGTTCAGTAGAACTTTTAGAAACTGGTATCAAGGTAATCGACCTTGTATGTCCATTCGCTAAAGGTGGTAAAGTTGGTTTATTCGGTGGTGCCGGTGTTGGTAAAACCGTAAACATGATGGAACTTATTCGTAACATCGCAATCGAGCACAGCGGCTACTCAGTATTCGCCGGTGTTGGTGAGCGTACTCGTGAGGGTAACGATTTCTACCATGAAATGAACGATTCAAACGTACTTGATAAAGTATCGCTTGTATACGGTCAGATGAATGAGCCTCCAGGTAACCGTTTACGCGTAGCGTTAACAGGTCTTACTATGGCTGAAAAGTTCCGTGACGAAGGTCGCGACGTACTTTTCTTCGTAGATAACATCTACCGTTACACACTTGCTGGTACTGAAGTATCTGCACTTCTTGGTCGTATGCCATCAGCGGTAGGTTACCAGCCTACACTTGCTGAAGAAATGGGTGTACTGCAAGAGCGTATCGCATCTACTAAGACGGGTTCAATCACTTCAATCCAAGCGGTATACGTACCTGCGGATGATTTAACGGATCCATCTCCAGCAACAACGTTTGCTCACTTAGATGCAACAGTAGTACTTTCGCGTGATATCGCGTCACTTGGTATCTACCCAGCGGTAGACCCACTTGATTCATCTTCACGTCAACTTGATCCATTAGTAATTGGTCAAGAGCACTACGATACAGCACGTGGCGTTCAGACAGTTCTTCAGCGTTATAAAGAACTTAAAGACATCATTGCAATCCTAGGTATGGACGAGCTTTCTGACGAAGATAAGCAACTTGTATCTCGTGCACGTAAAATCCAACGTTTCCTATCTCAGCCATTCTTCGTGGCAGAGGTTTTCACAGGATCACCGGGTAAATACGTGTCACTTAAAGACACAATTGCTGGCTTCAAAGGCATCTTAAACGGTGAATTTGATGATATGCCAGAGCAAGCGTTCTACATGGTTGGCTCTATCGAAGAAGCTCAAGAAAAAGCCAAAAACATGTAATTAGGAGGGTAGTATGGCAGCTATGACTGTACATCTTGACGTAGTAAGCGCAGAGCGGAAGTTATTCTCTGGTCTGGTTGAATCGATTCAAGTAAGCGGTAGTGAAGGTGAACTAGGTGTAAACCCAGGACATGCGCCACTATTGACTGCCCTTAAACCTGGTATGGTACGTTTAGTAAAGCAATTTGGTCACGAAGAAGTAATGTATGTTGCTGGTGGTACTCTAGAAGTGCAACCGAACATAGTGACTATTTTGGCTGATGTAGCGGTTCGTGGTGAAGACCTTGACGAACAAGCAACAGAAGCAGCTAAACGTGAAGCTGAAGCGCAAATGGCGAATTCTTCAGCCGCTGAATTAGATTATCAACAAGCAGCAGTACAACTTGCAGAAGCAATTGCACAGCTACGCGTTATTCAGCAATTACGTAAAAAGTAAGCCTATCTGGTTTTCAAAAAGCCCACTTTATGTGGGCTTTTTTGTGCTTGAAATATACTGCATTGTTATTTTATTAGAACGCTATCATTTTTCTAAACTCTACTTTTACAGCTCTTTATCATTATTTTTACTTATATCCTTCATCGATCCCCGTTACAATATAACTAATACAAAGCAAGTTGTGATTTCAGCTTAGATTCAGTGGCTACTGCTAGATTGCCATTGAGAAAGTGCACATGATGTGACTTACGTAATCTTTTTGAATTTACACGCGCTTATTTATTTCAATAAAACAAAGAAAGAAGGAAATTGTTTTAATGTCACTTACTACTGTAATTCTTGCTGCGGGTAAAGGTACTCGTATGCGCTCTGCTCTACCTAAGGTGCTGCATAAAGTTGCCGGTAAACCTATGGTGCAACACGTTATCGATAATGCTAAAGCACTCGGTGCGACATCTACTAACTTAGTTTTTGGTCATGGCGGCGAATTATTACAACAACAACTTGCTGACAACGATGTAAACTGGGTACTTCAAGCTGAGCAGCTTGGTACTGGCCATGCAGTGGCACAAGCAAACCCACATATTAATGATGAAGACACTGTATTGGTTTTATACGGTGACGTACCACTGACAAAGCAATCAACCCTTGAGCGTTTACTCGCTGCCACACCTAAAAACGGCTTAGCCGTGCTTACTGTTAATTTAGCTAACCCTAATGGTTATGGCCGTATGTTACGTGTTGATGGCAAGCTAGTGGGTATTGTTGAGCAAAAAGATGCAAGCGCAGAGCAATTACTTATTAACGAAGTAAACACTGGCATTATGGCTGTAAACGGTAAACTGCTGAAAAGCTGGTTAGGCAACTTATCTAACGAAAACGCGCAAGGTGAATACTACCTCACAGATATAGTCGCAATGGCGCACAGTGAAGGTGTAGAGATAAGCTCAGCACAACCAGATCATCCAATGGAAGTTGAAGGTGCAAATAACCGCGTACAACTTGCAGGCCTTGAACGCGCATATCAGTCGTGGCAAGCCGAACAGTTAATGCTTAATGGTGCAACGCTTGCCGACCCTGCTCGCATTGATGTACGCGGCGAAGTGACAACTGGTGAAGATGTATTAATTGACGTAAACGTTATTTTTGAAGGTAAAGTTACTCTTGGTAATAACGTTGAAATTGGCCCTAACTGCGTACTTAAAAATTGTACGATTGGCGATAACGTAATTATTAAAGCTAATACCTTAATTGATGATGCAAGCGTAGCCGACAAGTGTACTTTGGGGCCTTATGCACGTCTGCGCCCAGGTGCGATTATGGAAGAAGACTCGCATATTGGTAACTTTGTTGAGATGAAAAAAACCCGTTTAGGCAAAGGCTCTAAAGCAAATCATCTTTCTTACTTAGGCGATGCTGAAATTGGCGAAAAAGTAAATATTGGTGCCGGTACTATTACCTGTAACTACGATGGCGTAAATAAAGCCAAAACCATTATTGGTGATAATGCCTTTATTGGCTCTAACTCATCGCTTGTTGCACCGGTAAACATTGGCGCAACAGCAACTGTTGGTGCAGGTTCTGTGATCACTAGCACCGTTGAAGATGAACAGCTAGCAATCGCACGTTCAAAACAGCGCAACTTAACCGGTTGGAAACGCCCAGTTAAAAAGTAAGCGCAGTAGTGTTTACCTTAGCTAGAAAAGCGAGTTTATACTCGCTTTTTGCTTTTTATTTAGCTGTAACATACTGCTATTAACTCCTGTTGCATCCGTTGAACTTTAATTTGCTGAGGTTGTTTTGGGCAATTAGCGCACTTTGCAACATTACCTATTTGGTAATGCAAACAACATGTTTTTCGCGTTAATGCTAATGAGTCTGAGCAAGCTGTAAGCATAATAAACTCCCCCGCCTCTGAGATATCGAGAGCATGCAACCAGTGCGCTGCCATTACTTGAATATTAAACTGCGGCTTTCGCTTTGCATGAAGTAGTAGTATTGCTAATAGCGTGTCAGCTAATAAGGGCATCGCCAAACGCTCATTAAGCCTTGCAACGAGGTTTAAATCTGTGAGTAACTTAACAACATAGCGTTTCAAATGGGCAGCCATATCCGTTACTGCCTGTTGCTGGTTTTGATGGTACTGCGCTTTTATAGTGGATAGTTGCAGCCCTGCAATAACACCTTGCTGATAGTGTTGCTTAAAGTTTTGCAAAGAAAAGCTCATATTAAGTTCATGAACGCTGATAAGCGCTAAATAGACAGGTTGCCAATACAGCATTCCCCAGCTTTTGATTGCCCAATAACTGCGCCCAGCAGCGGGGTATTGCTGCTGCCAATACTGGTGTAACCTTGCAACCAGCAATGAACTCGATTGTATATCGAGCCAATCTGTTGATTGTTCTGGTACTTTTAAAGCACTGTGGTAGCCCTTAGCAAGCTTTAACAGCTTACTAAGGGCGAGTTGTTCAGCGTTCATAACGAGTTTAAATACTTAAAATGAGGCGTTTAAACTAAGCTCAACACTGCGCTCAGCGCCCATCCAACAGCCATTTATATCAAAACAAGCACCCACATAACGTTTGTCTGTTAAGTTACTCACGGCTAAACCGATTTTATAGCTGTCGTTAAAACGATAGCTAGCGGCAGCATCAAGCAAGGTATAACCCGGTACTGTATCGGAATTTAAGGCATCTAACTGACTTTCACCGACATAACGTACACCGCCATTAAATTCCAGTGCATCGTTAAAGAAGTAATTTAACCACATTGAGGCTTGTTGCTCTGCTACCCAAATTGGTGTTTTACCTTCCAATGCCGGGTTTTGTGGATTATCTATTACCTCAACATCCATATCTGTTAGATTTACAGTAACATCAAGAGTGTCAGTGAGTTGCTGATAAACACTGATCTCAAAACCCTTCGATTGTACTTCACCATTTTGTGTGTATTTCATAAAGTCTGGAGTGTTAACCACCACATCTTGTTTGCGCAAATCAAAAAAGGCCGCGGTTACTTTAGTTGTTGCATCATTGTTGTGATATTTCATCCCGACTTCAATTTGCTCTGCGGTCGTTGGTTTAAATGCTTTGCCAGTTAAGGTATCTACCCCCGAAGTGGGCTCGAATGATTCTGAGTAACTGGCATAAGGAGCAATGTTATTATCAAAGGTATAAATTGCTGCAATACGAAAAGTGGTATCGCTTTGATCGATTTCTTGACTACTAGATATACCGCTTTTCGTATCATCTGTAACACTGTAGTAATTATCATAACGAAGGCCAGCAATCACTGTCAGCGCATCGAGCTTTATCTCATCTTGAAGATAAAAACCGCGTTGAGATTGCTCTAAACGGCTAAATTGACGATAGCTATCTAAAGCGGCTGTAGTAGCTGCATTAAACTGGCTGTGATCTGGATTTGATAAATCAAGTGTTGGCGTATTTGCACCAAAAGTGTCGGCATAGTCAAATGTAGAATCAAGGGTTTGATATTCAAAGCCAAATAATAGCTGATGATTAGTATTCGCTAAACCAAATTGCACAGCGAGTTGGTTATCAATCACGAAGCCTTCAGCGTCTTCAATGGTTTTATAGGCAGTACGAGTTAAAATTTTATCTGCATCCGCTAAGCCGAAGTCATAGCTATTTTGTTGCGTGGCATCGGCATTGGTATAACGAAAGTTTTGTAAAAACGAAATTGAATCTGAAAATTCATGATTTAATTTATACCCGATCATAGTGACTTCACGAGCAAACTCAGCCCAGTTTTCATCGCCAGCATACGCATCAGCATCTAACTTACCGTAACTGGCTTCGTAAAGTGTGCCTTTCGCGGGTAATGGCGTTGATGGCACCATTTTAGGATCGTCTTGATAATATAAGTTAAGGTTTAAGCTTGTTTGCTCACTTATCTCAAAAGTTACTGAGGGCGCAATGGTGATTCTTTCTTCTTCGGTTGTTTGCTGTTGGCCGTCGCGGCTACGGGCAATTGCAATAAAGCGATAATTAACGCCGTCGGTAATAGCGCCTGTGCTATCTAAAGCTAATTCAGCCAAGCTATTGCTACCAATTCGGGCTCTAATATTGTGCTCAGAGGATGCTTGTGGCGTTTTTGCTGTTTGGTTAACCATGCCACCTGGAGGTGCCGATCCGTATAAAACCGATGCTGGGCCTTTTAAAATTTCGACACTTTGTGTTGCATACGCATCTACTTGTGGAGCTAAGTTATAAGCTAGGTTGTATTGCAGCGGTAAACCATCGTAAAAATTACGGTAACTTTCAAAACCACGAATCGTATATTGGTCAAAAATCGTTACTGTACTGCGATTTTCAGGTGTGATCCCAGAAACATAGCGCAATGCTTCATTAACGGTATCTACTTGGCGTAACTCTAGTAATTTATTGTCGTAAACCTCAAAACTCATAGGCGATTCAATCGGCGTCAAACTCGATTTGGTCCCTGTTGAACGATAACTTTTTCCATATACTTCAATACTTTCTATGTCGTCTGCGGCTGGCTTTTCTGCAGCAAACCCATAGTTACTCATTAAACATAATGATATTGCAGATAGTCCAAACATTGATTTTTTTAACACAATCACTCCTTAAATTTTACTAGAATTAAACCATTGACACTTTATTGGAAACGCGATTAGTATACATTCTCATTTAGATTTATCAATTGTTTTCAATTAAAGGTGATCGTGCTCATGGTTCAGTTAAATGTGTTACTGGCGGATTCACAGCAGCAAGCTTCAACTAATGAAGCAAGTTCAATGCTTAATTCAATGTTTAATAAGGAAAATATAGATAATTTTAAAATAGGTCTTGAGCAGGTTATGCAATTGTTGGAGCAAACAATCGCAACACAACAAAAACCATTTAGCGGTATATTACCGCAGGAGCTAGCTAAAAAATTTATTGGTATTGACCTTAATCAACCGCTGTTTGATATACCGGACGCACTAGAAGAAGTTGCTCAGCTTTATCTTAAAGATGCTGTTTATTTTAATAATCCACGCTATCTCGCGCATTTAAATTGTCCGATTGTTTATCAAAGTATCCTTGCTGAATTGCTCGCTACTTCGATTAATACTGCTGTAGAGACCTGGGATCAAAGTGGTGGTGCCACTTTTATTGAACAAAGTATCGTAGATTGGACACTCTCAAAACTAGCGCTTGGTGAGCTGGCTGATGGCGTATTTACCAGTGGTGGTACGCAATCTAATTTGATGGCGATGTTGTTAGCTCGTGATTTTCAGTGCCAGTTATATGCAGGGCATACTAATAAACAGCAAGGTTTACCACACGACTTTAAACGACTAAAAATTTTCACCTCAAAAGTTAGCCATTTTAGTATTCAAAAAGCCGCCGCAATTTTAGGACTTGGTTACGATGCTGTTGTAAGCGTTCCGTGTGATGAATATTTTAGAATGGATATGACCGCTTTAAATCAGGCAATCGAAGACTGTCAGCAACAAGGCGATATCGTTATGGCCATCGTTGCAACAGCTGGAACAACTGATTTTGGTAGTATCGATCCATTAACGCAGATAGCTGAAATAGCTAAGCGCTGTGGTGCGTGGCTTCATGTTGATGCTGCTTATGGCGGGGGCTTATTAATAACGCCCAATAATAAACACAAGTTAGCGGGTATTGAATGCGCAGATTCGGTCACTATTGATTACCATAAGTCATTTTTTCAGCCTGTTAGCTGCAGTGCTTTTTTTGTAAAAGATAAGCAACATCTATCAGTTGTTACTTATCATGCCGAATATTTAAACCCATTAAGTCAGCAACAAGCGGGAACGCCAGATCTATGCAATAAGAGCATTCAAACCACACGACGTTTTGATGCGTTAAAGTTGTGGTTTTCACTGCGTACGGTAGGAGCTCAAAACTTAGGTGTAGCATTTGAACAAGTGATGCATTTAGCACGACAAGGTTATTTGTTATTAGCCTCTGAAGCAGATATTGAAATTATTCATCAGCCGCAGTTAAGTACACTGGTATTTCGTTTTGTTGGCGATAGCGGTGCTACAGATAGTGAATTGGACGCCGTAAATAAATATATTCGTAAACAGTTATCTCGCCAAGGTGAGGCGTTGATCGCGGCAACTAAGGTAGCAGATAAACAATATTTAAAGTTCACCTTACTGAACTGTGCCACCACTATCAATGATATCCAGCAAGTTGTAAGGCTTATAAAGCAATATGGTTATCAATACTTAGCAAGTGATTTAGCGAACGAACATGCTCCTTTAAGTCTTGCACTGGAGGAAGTTAGCTATGGATAAGTCCATTTATGATGTTATTGGTATTGGTTTAGGGCCATTTAATTTAAGTCTGGCATGTTTAACTGCGCCACTTGAAGGAGTCAGCAGTCTCTTTTTAGATAAAAAAGCTGAGTTTAATTGGCATCCAGGCATGATGCTTCCTGAGGTAAGTTTACAAACCCCCTTTATGTCTGACTTGGTAACGCTTGCTGACCCAACTAGCCCTTATAGCTTTTTAAACTATATAAAGCAGCAAGGTCGACTGTATTCTTTTTATATTAGGGAAAACTTTTTCTTACTTCGCCAAGAATATAATCAGTATTGCCAGTGGGCAACAAAGCAGCTGCCTAATATACGTTTTAATTCAGAGGTTCAGCATGTTGAGTACAGCCAAGACGAAGATATTTATATAGTACAAACAGCAGAACAAGTGTATCTAGCTAAACATTTAGTGTTAGGCACCGGGCCGGTGCCACGTCATCCTCAATGTGCTCAAGCATTTAAGTTGCAAGAGGGGGTTATTCATTCTAGCAACTACTTAGCCAATAAAAGCCAATTACAGCAAAAACAGTCGATCAGCATTATTGGTAGCGGGCAAAGTGCCGCTGAGATTTTTTATAATTTATTACAAGAGATTGATCAGCATAATTATCAACTAAATTGGCTTACTCGTTCTTCACGGTTTTACCCGCTCGAATACACTAAATTAACGTTAGAAATGACCTCACCAGAATACGTTGATTATTTTTATCAATTACCAGAACAAAAACGCCAGCAGTTAAATCGTCGTCAGCATAATCTCTATAAAGGTATTAATAGCGAATTGATCAACAATATTTTTGATTTGCTGTATAGCAAACGGCTAACAGCTAAATTGCCAGTAAGCTTGCACACAAACTCGGCATTGATTGATATGACCTACCTGAGCCACCAGCAGGGTTTTGAACTTAGCTTAGAGCAAACTGAACAGCAGCAAGGTTATTCACTAAACACCCAAAGCGTTATTTTTGCAACGGGTTATCAGTCTTACCAACCGAGCTTTTTAGCAGGGATCAGTCATTGCATTGATAGTGACGACGCGGGGCTTTATCAAGTTGCTCGTAATTACTCAATAGACAAGCAGCATCAACGTATTTTTGTACAAAATACAGAGCAACACACCCATGGTTTTGTGACTCCTGATTTAGGCATGGCATGTTATCGCAACTCTTGTATTATTCGTGCGATCACCGGACATGAATATTATCCAATAGAACGTAAAATAGCTTTTCAGGAGTTTGCTGCGCCCAATTATGAGTTAAGCGACGAAGTAGAGCAGTTTCGCGCATGAGTAAGCAGTTTAAAGTTTTGTTGATCGCGGTAACGGTATTTGCAGTGCTCAGTGATTCAATGTTATTGCCGTTTTATCCTACTTTCTTTAGTGCGGTATTTAATATAAGTGACCCTGCCTATGTTGGCACTTACATTGCTGCCAGCTGCTTTGTTGTCATGGTATGTTTTCCTATTTGGGCCTTCATTAGTAAATACATTAATGTGCTACCTTTATTGGTTTATAGCCAAATTGCTGCGGGTGTATTTAGTGTCAGTAGCTTTTTTGCTAGCGACTTAAATTGGTTTTGGTTTTCCTCCATGGCTATGTTTGCTTTTAAAGCCAGCTATTTACTGGTTTATCCATACTTAATGAGCTTGGAAGCGAAAACAAATCACGTTGCGACGATTGCAATGCTTAGTGTTGTGGTGCACTTTGGCGCCATACTTGGCGCACTTGCTGGTGGCTTTGTGTTATCGGCTCTTCCTGGCAAAGCCGCATTTTTAATAATGGCTCTAAGCGATTTTACTCAGGTTTTTGTGTGCGCCTATCTCATAAGATTAGCGCCTAGTAAAAATCAGTCGCCTCCAGTAGCAAAAACATCAATCACTTCATCAAGTCGTTGGCCTGTATATCAACTTGGCATTGTTATGTTGTGCTTTTACTTTAGTGCTTTTTTGATCCGGCCTTTTTTTGCGGCATATTGGCAAAGTATTAGCGACACCTCCAGTATCGTCCTAGCGAGTGTTGTGTTTTCTATCCCTGCTTTTATGGCATTGCTTGCGCTGTGCTTTAATCATTGGCGGCAGCACACAAATCGCAACCCCATCAACTTATTAGTTGTCTTTATGTTGATCATTACAGGCGTTGCATTACAAGCCAGCCCTCTTTACTTAGTAGTGATCGCAGGACGCTGCCTGTTCGGTCTATCGCTATTCATTATTATTGTGCGTCTTGATCTGCTGCTTTACCAAGTGAGTACGCCAGACAAGTACGCTGAAGATTTTAGTAAAGTCAGTTTTTGCCAAAGCTTAGGTGTACTTTTAGCTTCTTACTGCGCGGGTTTGCTGGTTAAAAGCTCTGGTTTAGTAATACCTTTTTGGGTCGCCGCTGGTGGGCTCGCTATATCTGCTTGTTGTTTATGGCTACTGAGCAAGCAAAGTCGACGCCATACTCCTTGCGCCAATCTGGCATCGACCACGAGGGCTCAATAATGTCCATTACAACAGCTGTTTTTTGTCAGCAGTTTACTAATATCGCAGAGCTTAGCTTAAGGCCATTTAGCCTAGCACAAGATCTCGCGTTAATTCACCAGTGGGTTACTCAGCCTCATGCGCAGTTTTGGGGCATGCAGGAATTTACTATTGAGCAGTTACAGCAAGAATATCAAAGCCTGTTAGCACATAGTGATATTTATATCGGCTACGCAAACAATAGCGCGTGTTTTTTAGTTGAGTTATATGACCCTCTATTAGATGAAATAGGTAATCATTACCCCGTCAAAGCAGGTGATATTGGCATGCACATTCTGATTGCCCAAAGCAATAACAAGGTGCATGGCTTTACTTGGTCGGTGTTTCAACTGGTGATGAATTTCATTTTTGCTAATGACAAAAATCAGCGCGTTATTGTTGAACCCGATATTCGCAATAACAAAATTCATTGTTTGAATACTAAAGCCGGCTTTCGTTATCAATCTGCGGTTAGGTTAACTCATAAAACCGCACATCTCGCATTTTGCACGCGTGATAACTTTTATCACGCATTAAATAAGGATAATACTATGAAGCACATTCCGCTGAGCCCAGAGCAAGCCGTCAGTCATTTAACGCCACAGCTATGGCGGCATGTAAATAGGTTACATGTTCGCAAAGCTTTGAGTGAGTTTGCTCATGAGCGGCTGATAAAACCGCAATTGACCAATGAAGATGCAGATTGGCAATATTTTGAGCTCAGTACAGACAAAGAAACCATTGTTTATCGCTTTAAAGCCAAGCTGGGGTATTTGAATCACTGGCATATAGCAGCAGACTCAATTGAAAAACAAATAGATAACCAAGTAGCCGAGCTCGATTCAATCGCCTTTATTTGTGAGTTACAACATAGTTTAGGTATCAGCCAAGCTATGCTGCCTACTTATTTAGAAGAAATAGCCAGTACTTTATATGGCAGTGCTTATAAGCATCAGCTGCCAGCATTGACTGCCGAGCAACTCACCACTGCGGATTTTCAACAGGTAGAGAGTGCGATGACGGAAGGTCATCCTTGCTTTATAGCAAACAATGGTCGAATAGGATTTGATACCAATGATTATCGCCAATACGCACCAGAGACTGGCGCGCACTTACAGCTGGTTTGGCTAGGTGCGCATAAAGATAGAGTGGTGTTTTCGACCACCGATGATTTAGATTATCAAACACTCATAACGCAAGAGCTATCGACGCACACCATAGAGTCATTTAAGCAAAAGCTATTAGCGCGTGGAGTAAATAGTGACGATTACTTCTTTTTCCCCGTTCATCCTTGGCAGTGGTTTAATAAACTCGCGTCGTTATTCTCTAACGATATTGCTGATCAGCATTTGGTTTGCTTAGGATACAGTGAAGATGAATATCAGCCGCAGCAGTCTATTCGTACTTTTTTCAATAAAACACATCCGCATAAACGCTATGTAAAGACCGCACTGTCAATTTTGAATATGGGATTCATGCGTGGTTTATCGCCTTATTATATGAGTGCAACTCCCGCAATTAACGATTGGGTAGCACAAGTAGTATCACAGGATCCGTACTTAGCTGGATCCGGTTTTACAATTCTGCGTGAGGTTGCAGCAATTGGTTATTATAATCACGCTCTAGAAGCAGCAACCGATCAATACAGTCCATATCGAAAAATGCTTTCTGCACTTTGGCGTGAAAGCCCAATGCCAAAGATAAAGAGTAATCAGCGCTTAATGACCATGGCGTCGCTGCTGCATATAGATAATCAAGGACAAGCGTTATTACCTGCTTTGATAAAATCAGCCAAGATAGGTACTCATATATGGATTGCTAAATATCTAAAAGCATACTTAGATCCACTCCTTCATTGTTTCTACTCCCATGACTTAGTCTTTATGCCTCATGGTGAAAACTTGATCCTGTTACTTGAGAACAACATTCCAGCCAAAGCAATAATGAAAGATATTGCCGAGGAGATAGCTATTCTTAATAAAGATTTAGTACTGGCGGATAATATTCAACGCTTAACTGTGGATGTGCCCGATGAATTAAAAGTGCTGTCAATTTTTACAGATGTGTTTGATTGTTTCTTTAGGTTCGTGGCTGATATCCTTGATCAGCAAAACGACTATTCAGAACGAGACTTTTGGCAACAAGTTGCAGAGTGTGTAATTAGCTATCAACAATCACACCCAGAACTAAAAGATAAGTTTATCAAGTACGATCTATTTAGTGCTGATTTTACCTTGTCGTGTTTAAACCGATTACAGTTAAGTAATAATCAGCAAATGATAGATTTGGCAGATCCGGCAAAAAATCTTAAATTTGAAGGAAAATTAATCAATCCGATAGCCGCATTTAATCCAATTAAAAAAGATAACAGTGCAACAGTTTAATAATTGCTATTTAGCTATGAGATGGATCAGGTCTGTATGCGCAGCTTGGTTGCTCTCATAGCTGAAAATTTAAGCGAAAATAACGCTGTAATGCCTTGTTTGTATGCCTTTTGAGCAAATAGTTAATTAATTTAATAAAACTGAAATAAAGCGTTGACGGCCTCAAGAATATCCCTATAATGCGCATCCACTGACCCGGCAGGCAGCAATGAAAAGCGCTGAACAAACGGTAAGTAAGTCGAGTAAAACTTAGCTTTGAAATCTTTTAAAAGAAACTAAAAATTAAGTGTTGACAAAAAAATAGGAAAGCGTAATATGCGCAGCCCTAGCGAGATAAAGTTTAACTTTAACCGCAACGTTCTTTAACAATATAAAGCAATCATCTGTGTGGGCACTCGTACAG